>CAZXNY010000237.1:0-4839 GCA_964642205.1 uncultured Caulobacteraceae bacterium | reverse complement strand
GTTCATCAGCACGCGCGGCATCGTCTCGGTGTTGAGTTCGACGACCCAGGAGCCATCGGGCGCGCCGCGCACGAACACGTCCGGGATCACGGTTTGCGCGGGGCCGCCGCCGAAGCCGGCGCCGGGCTTTGGCGTCAGCGCGCGGATTTCGCCTATCATGTCGGCGAGGTCTTCGCGATCGACTTCGCAGACGTGCATCAGCCGCTCCATCTGCCCTTTCGCGAGCAGATCGAGATTGGCGACGAGCGCCTGCATGGCGGGGTCGTAGCGTTTGCGTTCGATGAGTTGGAGCGCGAGGCACTCGGCCATGTCGCGCGCCATGATGCCGGTGGGCTCAAAGCCCTGCATGATTTTGAGAACGCCGAGCACGTCGTCTTCCGCGCAGCCGAGCTGGCGGGCGAGTTCATCGGTGTTGACGCGGCAATAGCCCCAATCATCGACCGCATCGATCAGCACGCCGCCGATCACGCGCTGCACGGGCGTGACGCCGGCGGCGGAGAGTTGCTTGTCGAGATGTTCGGCGAGCGTGAGATCGCTCGTCAGCGTGTCTTCGATGCCGGGGAGATCGTCGAGGCTTTTGCCCGAAGAGGCTTTCGACCAGTCCGTGAGCGGCGCTGCGCCCGCGTCGGCGAGATCGGCGCCGGACATGTCGGGGTGCATGGCGCTCAGGTCAGCGTCCATGTCGGCTTCGCGCGCGGCGCCATGCTCGTCGAACGAGAGGCCTTCGTCTTTGCTGGCGGTTTCACGCTCGCGATCGGCGGGATCGTTTTCGACGCGCTCTAGAAGCGGATTGCGCTCGAGTTCGCCCTCGATGAATTCGGCGAGCTCCATGTTGGAGAGCTGCAGCAGCTTGATTGCTTGCTGGAGCTGCGGGGTCATCACCAGGGACTGGCCCTGGCGCATTTCCAAACGGGGAGCGATGGCCATCGGCGCTAGCCCTGCGCCTTGCGGGCGCACATGCGTGTGCTGCGACGATCCACCTGATAACGCCCCATAAATCCCGCAGCGGAGCTTCTGCCCGCCTTGAACGCGCTGCTTTGATGCGCGCGCCGTGGTGCGATCTATGCGCTAGGCGCCGTTAGGATTTCGTGAAAACCGGGCGCGCGGCCCGAAATTTGCTGGGGCGCGCGGCTGCGTTTGCTAACGCGGCGTTAGGCGTACTGATCGCCGAGATACACTTTCTTGACGGCCTCGTTCTTGAGGATCGCGTCTGGCGTGCCTTCGAACAGCACTTCGCCATCGTACATGATCGAGGCGCGGTCCACGATCTGCAGCGTTTCGCGGACGTTGTGATCGGTGATGAGGATCCCAAGGCCGCGTTGCTTCAGGAACGTGATCAGTTCGCGAATGTCGTTGATCGCGAGCGGATCGATGCCGGCGAAGGGCTCATCGAGCAGCATGAAGTTCGGGCGCGCGGCGAGGGCGCGGGCGATCTCGACGCGGCGGCGCTCGCCGCCCGAGAGCGCGTTGGCCGGCGCATTGCGAAGGTGATCGACGCGCAGTTCGCCGAGCAATTCATCCACCAGCTCTTTGCGGCGCGAATGGCTGCGCTCGGTGAGCTCGACGACGCTCATCACGTTCTGCTCGACCGTCAGGCCGCGGAAAATCGAGGGTTCTTGCGGCAGATAGCCGACGCCGAGGCGGGCGCGCTGATACATCGGCAGCGTTGTGACGTCCTGCCCGTCCAAGAGGATCTGGCCCTGATCGACCTGCACGAGGCCGGTGATCATGTAGAAGCACGTCGTCTTGCCGGCGCCGTTGGGCCCCAAGAGGCCGACGATCTCGCCGCGGCGCAGAAACAGCGACACTTCCTTCACGACGCGCCGGCCGCGATAGGATTTGCCGATCTGAATTGCCGCCAAGCCGGACGTGTACGCGTCCTGGGTGGCGTCCATTCGGGGTGCTGCGCCCTCAGGCATATTCCTCGCCCGTGCTTTCAGGGTGACGGCGCGCGCGTGCGCAGCCGCTTCTTGTTCTAGTTGGACGTTTCCTGGCGCGGACGGAAGACGCCGCGCACACGTTGGCCATCGCGCGGGCGCATCGTGGAGGTGCCGCCCTTGATGCGCAGGACCATCGTGTCGCCGCGCAGGACGTTGTCATCGCCGGCGACGACGACGTTGCCGGTGAAGGTCACAGTGTCGGCGGCGGTTTCATAGACGGCGCGATCGCCGCGGGCCTGCTGGGTGGGGCGCACGTAATAGACGTCGCCAATCGCGATCATCCGCTCGATGTCGCCCGACGCTAAGCCTGTCGCGGCCGTCTGGCCTGCGTTGGCGAAGTAGAGCGTGACTTCGTTGGCGCGCAGGCGCGCATCGTTCTGCACGATGTCGACTTCGCCGGTGAGCACGAGGCGCTTTTCAGCGTCGAAATACTCAAGATTGTCAGCGCTATAGGAGACGGGCCCGTTCTGATCGCTGAGCTGGGCGTAGGCCGGGGCCGCGCCCACGGCCGCGAACGCGGCGGCGAGAAAGAGGGACCGCGCCAGAATGGGCCGCGTCATCGGTTGGCTGCTCCCGGTTGTTCCTGACGCGCTTCAGGCACCTGGCCGCTGACGTTGCCGCGGAGCACGAGGGCGCGATCACTGTTGCGAATCTCATAGGCGTCCGCGCGCACCACGCCAAGCGGGCCGGCGCCGGTGACCCCCTGGTCGCCCCGGATGTGGCCTTCCTTGAGGTTGATCAGCATGCCGGGGCTGGAGAAGCGGTTGCCCGACGCGTCGGAGAAGAGGACGCCGCCGGCCATCTGGATCGTTTCGGCTGTCTCGTCATAGATTCCGCGCGGGGCGACGAGAGTGTGGCCGCGGATCGTGCGGTAGACTGGCGCCGCAAGCATGAGGAGCCGGGCCGCGGAGTTTTCGCGCTCGGCGACGTCGGCGGTGAGCTGGTAGGCCTCGCCCTCGGTGTTCGCGCCAGTGAAGCGGGGCGCGATGATCCGGAGCGGCGTGGCCGAGCCATAGACCGGGCCCCAGAGCCCGTCCGGGCTGAACAGGGTCATGAACACGAAGACCGAGGCGAGGGCGGCCCCGGCCAGGCCCACGAAGACCCGCCGCAGCAGGAAAATCAGCCGGGAGCGCGCCCGCGCTTCCTGGAGCGAGGCTTCGCGCTGCGGCTCCCAGACGGAGGTGCGGTGATCGGCGTAGGCGGCGGTCATGGTGCGGCGCGAGGATTGCGCTACGGCGGGGGCGGAAGCAAGGCGGGGCGGCTGGGGATAGCGGTTCGGGTTTGTGTGGCGCGCAGCGGTGAGGGCGCTAAGGTCGGCGCCCGCGGGGGAAGGAAGAAGGAGCGCGCCATGCGCCGGTCTCACCTTTTGTCCACGCTCGCCATCCTGGTGATCGCGAGCGCCGCACACGCCCAGCAAAGCACGACGACGACAGCGCCCACGCGCATGGACGTGTTGCGCACCGCGCCGCCAGCGACAAGCGGCGCAAGCGCGCATGATTTGCGCACCGGCGCGTCGAGTTCCTCGAGCGATACGTCGAGCACCGGGCGGCCGACCGGCGATGCATCATCGCTCCGCACCGGCGCGACGAGTTCCGGCAGCGCCGCGGACGCGCGCACGGCGACGCCGGGCGGGACGCAAGGCGCGGCGGGTTCGGCGGCGGCGGCGCGTACGGCGCCGGGCGGCGTGACGGGAACGCAAACGCAAGGCGGCGCGAGCGCGGCAGCGGCGCGCACGGCGACGCCGGGCGGCACGCAAGGCGCTGCGGGTTCGGCTGCGGCGGCGCGCACGGCGCCAGGCGGCGTGACGGGAACGCAAACGCAAGGCGGCGCGAGCGCGGCGGCGGCGCGCACGGCGACGCCGGGGGCCACGCAAGGCGCGGCGGGATCAGCGGCGGCGGCGCGTACGGCCGTCACCGGAACGCAGACGCAAGGCGGCGCGAGCGCGGCGGGTTTGCGCACGGCGCCGGGATCGACGGGCACGAGCACGCAAGGCGGGGGCGCCGCGAGCCTGCGCACCGCACCGGGCTCGACGAGCACGAGCACGCAAGGCGGCGCTGCTTCCAGTCTGCGCACCGCGCCGGGCTCTTCCACGAGCACGCAAGGCGCGCAAACGACCGGAACATCGACAAGCGCTTCATCAAGCGCGCAAGCCGATCAGCAGCGCCAACGCGATCAGCAATCGCGCGACCAACAGCAACGCGACCAACAGCAGCGTGAGCAGCAACAGCGCGAACAACAACAACGCGAGCAGGCTTCGCGCGACAGCAACAGCCAGAGTTCGTCGCAGCAGGGCGACACGCAATCGAGTTCACAATCGAGCAGCCAATCGAGCGAACAGCAGCCGGCGGGGCAGACGAGCGGCGGCAGTCATCAGCGTCAATCGCAAGAACAAGCGATGTCCGGCTCTCCACCTGGGCAGAGCAACACGCGCACGGTGATCCGCGTCGATACGACGGGCAATCCAGGTGACGCGGGCAGCAGCGGCACGTCCAGCACGAGCACGACGACGACCGTGCGCACCGGTGCGCGTGGGCCGGGCGGGCGCCCGGCGGGCGACGCCGCGCCCGCGAATCCGCCGGCGGCGTCCGCCGTCATCAACGTCGATACGGTCGGGCAGCCCGGCGTCAACGCGACCGGCAACGGCACGGGCCAATCGCAAATTCAGCGCGGGGTAAATCCAGGCGTGCGCTAGCGCGCGCTATCTCGGCCTGAATGCGTCTTAGCTGTGCGCGAAAATGTCGGTTTCTTCCCAGCCCAAGAGGTCGAGCGCGACGCGGGCGGGGAGGAAGTCGAAGCACGCTTGCGCGAGCGCCGTGCGGCCTTCACGCGCCAGCATGACGTCGAGTTTGTCCTTCAGCGCGTGCAGATGGACGACGACTGCGGCGGCGTAGGAGAGCTG
>CAZXNY010000236.1:0-4885 GCA_964642205.1 uncultured Caulobacteraceae bacterium | reverse complement strand
ACAGCGGCGCCGAGCTTATCGGCGAGCGGCTCGATGATCTTTTGGAACTCATCAGCCGAGCCCATCGCGCGGCCGCCGGAAACGACGCGCTTGGCGGCGGTCAGTTCTGGGCGATCGGACTTCGCGATTTCTTCCGAGACGAACGCAGCCTTGAACGGCCCGCCCGGCGCCGGGATCACTTCGACGGCGGCGTTGCCGCCATCGCCCGTCGGCTTGAAGGCCGTCGGTTGCACGGTGAGCACTTTCTTGGCGTCGGCGCTCTTCACGGTGGTGACTGCGTTGCCGGCGTACGTGCCGCGCACGAACGTGTCGGGCCCCTCGATCGCCGTTGCGCTCGAGATCACCATCACGTCGAGCTTCGCTGCGACGCGCGGGGCGACGTTCTTGCCGCTCGTGCTCGCGGGAAAGAGGATCGCGTCATAGTTCGCCGCAAGCGGCGTGATCAGCGCGTCCATCGCTTCGGCGAGTTGCTTGGCGAGCGGCTGCGCATCGGCGTGCAGCACTTTGCGCACACCGGCGATCTTCGCGGCCTCAGCAGCAGCAGCGCCGGCGTTGTGGCCAGCGACGAGCACGTCGATATCGCCGCCGATCTTTTGCGCGGCGGCGACGACTTTCGCGGTCGCGTCCTTCACGGACGCATTGTCGTGTTCAGCGACGACAAGCACGGCCATTTAGATCACTCCCGCTTCGTTCTTCAGCTTATCGACCAGTTCGGCGACGCTCTTCACCTTCGCGCCGCCTTGGCGCTTCGGCGGTTCTGACGTTTTCTGCACGGCGAGGCGCGCTTTGGTGTCGACGCCGAAATCGGCCGGCGCTTTCGCGTCGATCGGCTTCTTCTTCGCTTTCATGATGTTCGGCAAAGAGGCGTAGCGCGGCTCGTTCAAGCGAAGGTCGGTCGTCACGATCGCGGGCAGGTCGAGTTCGAGCGTTTGCAGTCCGCCATCGACTTCGCGCGTCACCTTCGCTTTCTCGCCTTCGATCACGATCTTCGACGCAAACGTTGCTTGCGGCCAATCGAGGAGCGCGGCGAGCATCTGGCCCGTCGCGTTCGAGTCATCGTCGATCGCTTGCTTGCCGAGAATGACCAGCTTGGCGCCTTCGGCTTCGACGACGCCCTTCAGGATCTTCGCGACCGCGAGCGGTTCGACTTCGCCTTCGGCCTTTACGAGCACGCCGCGGTCGGCGCCCATCGCGAGGGCGGTGCGGATCGTTTCTTGCGCTTGCTCGGGGCCGACCGAAACAGCGATGACTTCGGTGGCCGTGCCGGCTGCATGCCCGCCGCCGCCTTCCTTCATGCGGACGGCCTCTTCGACGGCGATTTCGTCGAACGGGTTCATCGACATTTTGAGGTTGGAGAGGTCAACGCCCGAGCCATCTGGCTTCACACGGACCTTCAAATTGTAGTCGAGCACCCTTTTGACGGGCACGAGAACTTTCATCGCGAACTACCCCGGAGAAGGCCGGTTTTCCCAGCCGTGGCTTTCGGGCCGGACACTAGCGGCGGCGCTTTGGCGAGGTCAATGCGAGGCGGGGCGCGGCTGATTGGCCAAGCGCCTCGCCGGTCTCGCTTGACAATAGTAAGTAACACAAACAGTTATGAAAGGCAGATAATAAGCGCCTGGAGGAAAGCGATGTTCGCGCGCAATCAATGGTACGTCGCGGCCTGGGACAATGAGGTCGACCGCGCGCCGATGGCCCGGACGATCTGCAGCGAGCCGATCATGCTCTATCGCCGGTTCGACCGTTCGATCGTGGCGATGCGGGATGCGTGCCCGCACCGGCTGTTGCCGCTCTCCCTCGGCATCAAGGAGGGCGACAACATCCGCTGCCGCTACCACGGCCTCGTGCTGAACGGCGAAGGCCGCTGTGTGGAGATGCCCCATAAGAGCGATGCGCCGCGCGAGAATGTGCGCGCGCAGGTCTATCCGGTGGTGGAGCGGCACCGGTTCGTGTGGGTCTGGATCGGTGAGGCGGCGAAGGCCGATCCTGCGCTGGTGCCGGATTTTTGGCCGTGCTCTGACCCCGCCTGGACGTTCGACGGCGATTACTCGCACGTGCGGTGCGACTACCGGCTGTTGATCGATAACCTGATGGACCTCACGCACGAGACCTACGTGCATGCGGGCTCAATTGGGCAGCCGGAGCTGATGGAAGCGCCGATCGAAACGCGCGCGGAGGGCGACCGTGTCATCGTCACGCGCTGGATGCCTGGGATCGATGCGCCGCCGTTTTGGCGCAACGCGCTGAAGAAGGATGGTCCGGTCGATCGCTGGCAGATTTGCCATTTCCTCGCGCCATCGTCGGTGATCATCGACGTGGGAGTCGCGCTCTCCGGCGCGGGCGCAACAATCGAGGCGCACGATCAGGGCGTGCGCGGCTTTGTCATCGACTCCATGACGCCCGAGACGGAAACGACGTGCCATTATTTTTGGGGCATGGCGCGCAACTTCGACCTGAACGACGCGGGCTTCACCGGCCGCTTCAAGAAGCAGCAAGGCGGCGTGTTCGCCGAAGACGTCGAAGTCCTCGAAGCGCAACAGCGCGCCATCGAAGCGAACCCCGATATGCGGCTGCGCGCCTTCAACATCGACAGCGGCGGCGTCCGCGCCCGTGCGGTAATCGAACGGTTGGCGAAAGCCGGCTAGCGGCGCAGCACGCTTGGCCAATTCGTGTCGCTTTGGCGGATCAGATTGTCGCGGTTGGCTTCCCATTGGCGCTGCACGTCGCCGTTGTAGTTGAGGAAGAGTCGGCCGTTCACGATGCGCCAGTGTTGCGGGCTCCCGGGTGCGGTGTACCCGTTCGCCACGGCCCACGCGCAATAGCCGCCATATTGCGGCAGATAGCGCGCGGGCGTTGCGCGAAACGCCGCGAGGTTTGCGGCGCTTGAGAAGCGATACTCGACGCCTTGATGCGTGATGCGGTGCTGCGTCGTGCCGCGTACGGCGCGGTTCTCGGTGAAGTACGCAACCGGATCGTAGCCGCCAACGCCGACATTGCCGATGAGGCCGGTGTGGACGGGCGCGGTGTCGGCGCACGCAGGCAGCGCGATGCTCGTAGCGGTGAGCGCGATGAGTGCGAGGGCGAGAGCGCGGGCTTTCATGGTGTTTCTCCCTTAGCGCGCCGCTGCCGGGCGCGTTTGTGTCGTCATCATCGGTGCGCCGTTCGGCACGATGGCGCGCGCGAGGTCGGAAAGAAGGCCAGCGAGTTCGCGCCGGCGCAGGTAGAGCAACACAATCGCGCTCACCCAGATTGTGCACGCGGCCGCAAAGAGCCCGCCGCCGTCGTTGTTGGGGTCGACGCCGAGCGGCGTGAAGAGGTGGAAGCTCACTGCGCCGCTCATCACCGCGAGCGCGACGAGCGCGCCGAGCGCGTTTAGCCGCACGAAGCGCGGAAAGAGCCCGACGATCAGCAACGTCGAGGCGACAAGCTCGGCGCTCCCGATCACGTATTGGCTGAAGAGGCCCGTGTGCCCGAAGAGCCCCGCCGCGCCGAACGAGGCGGCCCAGGCATCGAGGCGGCCGAAGATTTCCTGCGTGTTCGGATGATCGGTGAACTTGAAGCGGAGCGAGTCGAGGAAGACGAGCGCGGCGAACACGGAAATTCCGGTCGGCGCCCAGCGGCGGATGCGATCGAGCATAGCGGCGTCCTGAAGGTTTGCTTCTGATACGCCCCGGCCGCGCAACCGGTTACGCCCTCACCACCGCAGCAGCCGCGCGCCAAGAACGGCGCCCGCCGCCGCGCAGAGCGCGATCGCAAGCGCATACCAAGTGGCAACGAACGCGATGGAATCGACCGGGCAGTGCAGCGCATACGCCATCGCGCCAAGCCCGCCGCTCGCCGCGCCTATGGCCGCGCCCGTCAGCGTCAATTGCGTCGGCGCCAGCGTGCGTACCGCCCAGCCGAGCGCGAGCGCGGCGGGCAACGCGAGCAGAGGAATGAGCACAAGGCACCATGGAAACGCGCCGCCCGTCAGAGCGTGCATGCGCGCTTCCGGATCGGCGCCGAGCAGCGCAATGCCGGCGGCGAGAAAGCTCAGTCCAACAAGCGCTGCGAGCATCCAGCCGCGCTGCGTCGCAGGTCGGCCTGGGCGTGCGAGCCGTGCTGTGAGCGACAAGCCAGCCGCGGCGAACAGCGCGGAGAACGCGGCTTTCGCAAACGTCACGCCCGCGCTCGCGCCGAGATCGAGGCGCGGCCCGATGAACACCGCAAGGATCGCGAGCGCGCCCGCAAGCCCCGCAAGCAACGCAAACGCCCAGGTGCGCTGCACACCCGATACGCCGCGTTGCGCGTCGGTTTCGCTGTTGGCCAGCGCATCGATCAACGATTTCGTTTTCATGAGGTCTGTTCGCGCATCAGTTTGGCGAGCGTCTTCAGCCCGCGGTGAATGGAAATTTTCACGTCGCTCTCGCTCCAGCCGGTGAGGGCGGCGGCTTCGCGCACGGATTTTTCTTCGAGCTTCACGAGGCGGATCGCGTCGCGCTGCTTTGGCGGCAGTTTCGCAAGCAGCACGCCTGCATCGAGCTTGGCGTCGATTTCGTCGGCGTTGGAGTCTTCGAATAGCGCGCTTGCGTTTTCGAGCGGCACGCTGACGCCGCGCCTCTTGTTGCGCCGCCAGTGATCGATCAGCCGGTAGCGCGCGATCGAATGCACCCACGCAGTCAGCGGAAAGTCCGGATCGTAGCTGTCGCGGCGCGTGTGCACGGCGATCAGCGTTTCCTGCACGAGGTCTTCCGCTTCCGCCGCCGATGCGCCCATGCGGCGCCGGTAATAGCCGCGCAGCATTTGCGCCAACGCCTCCAGCAACGTGCGATGCGCGCTGGCGTCGCCGTTCAAACCCGCCAGCATGAGCTGGCGCAGGCGGGTTTCATCAAAGCTCACGACGGTA
>CAZXNY010000235.1:0-4900 GCA_964642205.1 uncultured Caulobacteraceae bacterium | reverse complement strand
CGCTCTTCCAGCTCAACCACACCCAGTTCACCGCCTGGCTCAACGAGCGTGACTGGCGCGATACGTCCGATCTGCGCACGCTCGCGGACTGGCTCGACACGCGCTTTGCGATCCCCGGCACGAATTGGCGCTTCGGGTTCGATTCCATCATCGGCCTCATCCCAGGCGTCGGGGACGCGGTGACCACCGCGCTCGGCGCCTACATCATCTTCCGCGCGCATGAGTTTGGCGCTCCGAAGATGCTGCTCGCGCGCATGGGCCTAAATCTCGCCATCGACGCCGTCGTCGGCGCCGTGCCGATCTTCGGCGACGTGTTCGACTTCGCGTTCAAATCGCATCTACGGAACGTGCGCCTGTTGCTGCGCTGGCTCGAAGAAAACGAAGCGCGCAATCCCGGCATGCGCGACGTCACACCCCCCACGCAACGCTAGCCGCGCGTCACCACGCCGCGCGCTTCGATCCCGCCATCGTCCCGCACGCGCCCCCACACGCGCGACACGCGGCCGTGCGCCTCAACGCCCGCCCAATCGCCCTCGCCCTGCGCGCTCGCGCGCGCCGCCGCTTCGCTCTCATGGATGCGCAGCGCCAGCACGAACGTGACGCGCGGCGCCGTTGGGTCCGGCGTTTCGGCAAAGCTCACCCACAGCGCGCGCCCCTCGTCCAGCGCAAGCCGGTGATGCTCGCGCAACGCGGCGTGATCGCTGTCCTCCAGCAGTAGCATGGCGCCACGCTAGCGCGCGCGGGCGCACGTTTTCCAGTCGCCTTCCCCCGTCCCGCCGCTTAGCGTGGCGGCGGAGGAAACCAATGACCCAGCTCGTCACCGTGGCCGACAAGGGCCACGTCCGCACCATCACGCTCAACCGGCCCGAAAAGAAGAACGCGCTCAGCCAGCAGCTCGCTTGGGCCGTGGTCGAGGCCGTCGATGCGGCGGCGCAGGAAGACAATGTCTGGGTCGTTGCGGTCACCGGCAGCGGCGATGCGTTCTGCGCGGGCCTCGATCTCTCCGGCTCGGCCGAGCCCTATTCGCCGAAGACGCGCCAGAACGCGCAGCTCGACGATATCGGCTGGGTCGGCAATTTCGTGCTCGCGATCAAGAAGCGCTGCGACAAGCCCGTCGTGGGCGGCATCAACGGCGTCGCGGTCGGCGCCGGTCTCGGTCTCGCGATGGCGACGGACGTGCGCCTCATCGCGGACAGCGCGCGCCTGATGGCCGGCTACACGCGCATCGGCGGCTCGCCCGACGCTGGCCTCACCATCACGCTCCCGCAAGCGATGGGCTATGAGCGCGCGATGCGCTTCATGATGGAGAACCGCACGCTCACCGGCGCGGAAGCCGTCACGTGGGGCATGGCGGGCGAAAGCGTGTCCGATGCGAAGTTCGCGGACCGGCTCGCGGAATATTGCGCGTCGCTCTGTGAGTGGTCGCCGATCACGCTGCGGCTTTTGAAGCGCGGCATGGTGAAGTCCTACGAGTCGAACGACATGGAGCAGCAGCTCCGCTACGAGGTGCAGAACATCCGCGTCGCGTTCGGCAGCGAGGACGGGCGCGAAGCCCGCAAAGCCTTCCTCGAAAAGCGCAAACCGAACTTTTCAGGCCGGTAACGAACCGGGTTGCGCCCCAGCGGGCGCTCCGCAACAGTGGCGGTACGGCCAGCACGCGCGGCAAGACGCGGCGGCCAGGTGGGGAGTGGCGATGATCTGGAAGCACTGCGCCTTGGCGCTGGCCTCGCTTGCGTTCGCCGGGCATGCGGCGGCGCAAAATATCGCTGAGGCGCCGCAAGGCGCCGCCACCCAGGAGCAGCGCCGCGTCGCGGGCCTTGCCGCGCCCGCCGAAATCATCGTCGATCCGTGGGGCGTTGCGCATGTTTACGCGCAGAGCGAGCGCGATGCGTTCTTCCTGCAAGGCTACAACGCCGCGCGCGACCGGCTCTGGCAGATCGACTTGTGGCGCAAACGCGGCCTCGGGCGCCTCGCCGAGAGCTTCGGCGAAGACTACGCCGAGCAGGACCGCGCCGCGCGCATGTTCCTCTATCGCGGCGATATGGACGAGGAATGGGCCGCCTACGGCCCCAACGCGCGCGCGCAAACCGAAGCGTTCGTCGCCGGGATCAACGCCTATGTCGCCGAAACAGAATCCGGCGCGCGCGCCTTGCCGCCGGAATTTGCGCTCACCGGCTCGCGCCCCGCGCGCTGGCGCGCGGAGGACGTCGTGCGCGTTCGCAGCCACGCGCTGACGCGCAATCTCACGCAAGAAGTCGCGCGCGCGCGCGTTGCGTGCGCCGCGGGTCTCGAAGCCGATCGCCTCCGCCGCGTCATCGAGCCGGAGTGGACGCCGACTGTCCCCGAAGGTCTCGATCCGTGCGTCATCCCCGAAAGCGTTCTAATCGACTATGAGCGCGCGACGCGCGAAGTGCGCTTCTCACGCGCCACGCAAAGTTTGCAGATCGAGGGCGATACGCGCCTCGCGGAGCTTGCCGAGCGCGCCGAAGGCATGGGCTCTAACAATTGGGTCGTCTCACCGGGCCGCACGGACACGGGCCGCCCGCTGCTCGCCAACGATCCGCACCGCGCGCTCGGTGTGCCGTCCCTGCGCTACATCGTGCATCTGAACGCGCCCGGCATGAGCGTGATCGGCGCGGGCGAACCGGCGCTGCCCGGCGTTTCAATCGGGCACAACGGCGCGATCGCGTTCGGCCTCACGATCTTCGCGATCGATCAGGAAGATCTCTACGTCTACGAACTCAATCCCGCGAACCCGCTGCAATATCGCTACAGGGGGCGCTGGGAGAATTTCCGCCAGGTGCGCGAAATCATCCGCGTGCGCGATGGCGCCGCGCAACGCCGCACGCTCCTCTTCACGCGCCACGGCCCCGTGCTGCGCTTCGATCCATCCGCGCGCCGCGCGTTTGCGCTGCGCACCGTGTGGAACGAGCCCGGCACGTCGGCCTACTTCGGCTCGGCCCGTTACATGAGCGCGCGGGACTGGACGCAGTTTCGCGCTGCGATGGATGAGTGGGGCGCGCCGTCCGAAAATCTCGTGTTCGCGAGCACGGCGGGCGACATCGGCTGGGTCGCGGCGGGCCGCGCGCCCGTCCGGCGCAATTGGGACGGCCTCCTGCCTGTGCCCGGCGATGGGCGTTACGAATGGCAAGGCTTCTTTGCCGGCGAAGATTTGCCGAGCGTCTACAACCCGCCGCAAGGCTGGTTTGCCTCCGCGAATGAAATGAACCTGCCCGCCGGCTACCCAATAGCGGAACGGCGCCTTGGTTTCGAATGGTCGAACCCCACGCGCATCCGCCGCATCAACGCCGTGCTTGGCGCCAATGCGCGCGTCAGCGTGCGGGACTCGATGGCCCTCCAGATGGACGCGCACAATTCCGACGCGTGCAAACTCAAAGCGCTTCTGCCCGCTGGCCCGATCGCCAACGACGACGCACGCGCCGCCGTGCAAATGCTGCGCGGCTGGGACTGTGTGGACTCGACCGATAGCGCCGCCGCCGCGCTCTACGAAGTGTGGATCGCGCGGCATCTCGGCCGCGCACTCGTCAACCGCGTGACGCCCCAAGCGGCGCGCGCTATCGTCGGCATCGGCTCGATGGATGCGATCGTCGCCTATCTCGAAACGCCGGACACAGCGATCGGCCCCGATCCGCGCGCCGGCGCGAACGAGGTGATCCTCGCCAGCCTTATCACGGCGATGAACGATGCGCGCGGCCTCCTCGGGCCGGACGTCTCGCGCTGGTCCTGGGGCGCGCTCCACCGCGCGCATTTCACACCCGCTATCGCGGCGCTCGCGCCAACCGACATCGCCGCGCAGATGACCGTCGGCCCGCTGCCCGTACGCGGTTCGGGCGCAACGCCCGCCGCCGCGACGTATCGCGACGACAATTTCCAAGCCGTCGCCGGTGCGTCTTATCGCATGGTGATCGACGTCGGCGCCTGGGACAATTCCGTCGCGGTCAATACGCCCGGCCAATCGGGCGATCCGCAAAGCCCGCACTACCGCGATCTCTTCCCGCTGTGGGCCAACGGCGATTACTTCCCGCTGCTCTATTCGCGCCAAGCAATCGAACAGAACGCCCGCCAGCGCATCACGCTCACGCCGCGCTGAGCACAGACACAAGAACGGCGGCGCTCCTTCCGGAACGCCGCCGTTTTCGTTTGCGCGAACGCTAGCGCGCTGCCGTCTGCGACGCGCCCCAGCCGCATTGGCGGCCACGGTTCTGCGTTTGCAGCCACGTCGTCAGCGGCGCGAAGTAATCGACCATCGCTTGCGCATCCATGCGGCGCGTGCCGGTGAAGGCCTCGAGCGCTTCGGGCCACGGGCGCGATTGGCCCATTTGCATCATGCGATTGAAGCGCTCGCCCACTTCGCGGTTGCCGTAGACCGAGCAGCGATGCAGCGGCCCCGTCCAGCCCGCTTGTTCGCACGCGGCCTTGTAGAACTGGAACTCCAGCACGTAGGCGAGGAAGTACCGCAGATACGGCACGTTGTTGGCGATGTGATATTTCGCGCCGGGATCGAACGCATCGGCCGGGCGCGGGCCGGGCGCGCGGACGCCCTGATAGCGCTCACGCAATTCCCACCACGCGCTGTTGTACTCGGCTGGCGTGATCTCGCCGGAGAACACGCGCCAGCGCCACTGATCCATGATGTAGGCGAACGGCATGAACGCGATCTTGTCGAGCGCTTGGGCCATCAGGAGCCCCGTATCGGCTGAAGCGGGCGGAATCTGGTTGCGCCGCAGCAGCCCGATCTGCGCGAGGTAATCCGGCGTCACGTTGAGCGCGGCCCAATCGCCGATCGCTTCGTGGAAGCCGTCATGCGCGCCGCCTTGGAACAGGAACGGCTGCTGGTTGTAGGCGCGTTGGTAGAAATTGTGACCAAGTTCGTGGTGGA
>CAZXNY010000234.1:0-4906 GCA_964642205.1 uncultured Caulobacteraceae bacterium | reverse complement strand
GATGCCCTCTTGCGCTTTGCCATCGGGCTTGGTGCGCACGAGGAAGAAGCCCCAATCGGCGTGCTGGCCGAGCGTGGTCCAGGTCTTCTGGCCGTTGACGATGTAGTGATCGCCTTCACGCACGGCTTTGGTTTTGAGGCTCGCGAGATCGCTGCCGGCGCCCGGTTCGGAATAGCCCTGGCACCACCACACATCGCCGCTGCGGATGCCGGGAAGGAAGCGCTCCTTCTGCTCTTCCGTGCCGAACGTGTAGATCACGGGCGCGACCATCGAGACGCCGAACGGCAGAAGACCGGTCGTCTCGGCGCGCGCGTTTTCTTCCTGCCAGATGTACTTCTGCGTAGGCGTCCAGCCCGTGCCGCCGTACTTCACCGGCCAAGACGGCACGCTCCAGCCCTTCTTGCCGAGGATCTTGTGCCAGGCGAGCATATCGTCACGGCTGATGCTGGCGCGATCGCCTGTGCCCTTGAGGTGCTTGGGGAAATTCTGATCGATGAACGTCCGCACCTCGTCGCGGAAGGCGATTTCCTCGGGGCTGAACTCAAGATTCATGACGCGCCTCTCATTTTTCGGCGACTATAGTCACGGCGTAACCTAGGGCAAGCGCCGCCCAGGGGCGGCTGCGGGAGGGTTCAGGTGGATTTGCTTTTGGTGCGGCACGGGCTGCCGATCCGGGATGAGACGAGCGCCGATCCGCCGCTGAGCGCTGAGGGCGAGCGGCAGGCGCTGTTGGTGCGCGATTGGCTGGCGCGCGAGAAGTTCGACGGGCTCTACGCAAGCACGATGCAGCGCGCCAAGCAGACCGCTGCGCCGCTCGCGGCGCAGCTCGGCGCGGACTATCTGTGCGACGATCGCATTTGTGAGTTCGATCGCGGCTCGGGGCGCTATGTGCCGCTCGAGGAATTGAAGCGCACCGACTATCCGGCGTGGAAGGCGTTTGTCGACGGTGAGCACGCGGTCGATATCGTGCAGTTCCAAGCCAACGTCGTCGCGGCGCTCGAAGAGCTGATCGCGAAGCATCAGGGCCAGCGCATCGCCGTGTTCTGTCACGGCGGCGTGATCAATGTGTGGACGGCGCACGTTCTCGGCATGCCGGCGCGGCTCTTCTTCGAGCCGGATTACACCAGCGTTCACCGCTACGCCTGCGCGCGCACGGGCCAGCGAAACGTGGTTGCGCTCAATGAGCGCGCGCATTTGCGGGGCGACGTGACGCTCGCTACTTTACGCGCATGAGCGGCCAGCAAATCTCCACGCCCTGCCTCAAAGTCTGCATGGTCTCGGGCATGACCAGCCAATGCGTCGGGTGCGGGCGCACGCTGAAGGAAATCGCGGCGTGGGGGCGCATGAGCGAGCCTGAGCGGCTCGCGATCATGGCGCAATTGCCGGCGCGGCTCGCGGCTGGGAAAGCGACCTAGTGCCGGCGCTGGTTCTGCTCGCGGGTGTTGTCGCGCTGCTGCTCGGCGCGTTCGTGTTGTTGTTTCCCGCACAATTCCGCGCGATGGCGAGCGATGATATTGCGCGGCTGGTTTGGCTGCTGCTTGCGGCGCTGCTTGTCGGCGGTGGCGCGTTCGGGATGCGCGGGCGCGGCGGCGGGCAGGTCGGCATCGGGCAAGCGCTGACGTATCTCGCGATCTGGGCGGCGATCTTCGCGGGCGGCGTGATCTTCTATCAGCTCTACATGAGCTATTTCGGCGGGCCAGCGCGCGTCACGACTTGAATGCTTCGTATAGAAGATTGAGCGCGGTGAGCGCGAGAAAGATCGCAAACAATCTGCGCAGCATTGCGCGATCGAGCCGGTGCGCGGCGCGCGCGCCATAAGGCGCGGTGATGGTGGTGAGCGCTGCGAGCAGCACAAAACCGGCAAGGTTCACGTAGCCAAGCGAGGCCGGCGGCAGATCGGCCCTGCCCCAGCCCGTGACGGCAAAACCGATCACGGCCGGCACGGCGATCGCGGCGCCGAAGCCGGATGCGGTCGCGACCGCTTGGTGGATCGGGCGCCCGCACAGCGTCATCACCGTCACGCCGAACGAGCCGCCGCCCACGCCCATCATCGCCGAGAGCGCGCCGATCACGCTTGCGACCAGCGCGCGCGCCCAGCCAGTCGGCAATTCGTTCGCGATGCGCCAGCTCTCGCGCCCGAAACCCATATTCGCGGCCACGAGCAGAAGCCCAAAGCCGAACACGAGCAACAGCACGAAATTGTCCGCGAGCCCTGCGAGCACCGAGCCCGCGAGCGCGCCTGCCGCAATCCACGGCGCCCAGGATTTGAGAACATCGAAATCGACGGCGCCGACTTTTGCGTGCGTCGCCAGAGAACGCCACGACGTCGCGATGATGGTGGAGAGCGAGGTCGCCACCGCGACATGCATGCGCACGCTCTCCTCCACGCCGAGCGCGCCCATCAGATGGTATAGCACCGGCACAATCACGATGCCGCCGCCCACTCCGAAGAGCCCGCCGATAAAGCCAGCGAAGAGCCCAGCGGCGACGAAGGCGGCGAGGAGCGGGAGAAGGTCTGCGGTGAAGTCCACAGAGCGCAGTGACACTGCCCCGCCATGGCGATCAAGGCGTCACGTCGTCAGCGTTCGCGCCACGCGAAATCCTTTTAAGCCGTTTCGCTGGTCGGGACTTTGGTCCCAACGGGCCGCCGACCTGGCCCGGCGCGCGGGGTCAAAGCCTGAGTGAGTGTCCCTGACAACGTGGTTGCATGTGGCGTAGCTTCGGTTTGGTCGACCGTCGGCAGTTCCCAGGCCCTCGCCGATACAATCGTCGACGATCTCGGCGTTGTTGCCCGCAGCATCGAAGACGCCCCATGGGTTCGGCGGAAACGAGCCAACTTCGCGGAAGCGGCCAGATTCAGTGTTAGCCTGCGACGGACTAATCGACGCTCCCGTGTAGAACGCCGTCGTTGTGCCTGCGCGCGCCATATACTCCCATTCGGACTCACTCAGCAGGCGGTACTGCTCGCCTGTTATGCCGCTCAGCCAACTCACGTAACTGCGCGCGTCTTGCCACGAGACGTTGATCACCGGAAGCCGTCCGCGACCGTAACCGGCGTCGGCTGGCGTATAACCGCGGCAGCCACCCCCATCGAGGCACGCCTGCCAATTATCAAACGTAATCTCGAAACGTCCAACAGCGAATGAACGGAGCGTGACGCGGCGTTGCGGCCCCTCCCATAAGTCACGCCCCGTCTCGCTCGTGGGCGAACCTATGATGTACGAGCCGGCCGGCAGCACGATCATCTCAGGGCAGCGCTCGCAATCGCGGAACAGAGCAAAGTCGCGCAGTTGAGAAGCGTTCCGTAAAATGGGCGCGCGCGTTTGCGAGGGCGTGCGGCGTGCGTCCGGCAACGACGCCGATGACGTCGTCGCGGGCGTCAGCGCGCTACGCGGCTGTGGCGCGGCGCGCTGCACTTCGGCGATCCGCGCATCGGCTTGCGCGCGCTGAACGGCGCAGGCGGCGGGCGCGGCGTTGCGGAACGCGCGCAGCACGCCAAGATCGCTCGACGTTGCGATCGCGGCCCAATCGGCGCGCGCTTGGACGCACGGATCGGCTGGCGCGCTCGCTTGCGGGGCGGGGCAGTTGCGGGCGGTAAGTTGCGCGCGCGCTTGCGCGAGATAGCGCCCGCTCGGGTAGCGCGCGATGTAATCGCGGATGCGCTCGCACGAATTGGCGCGCGCCCAGGTGAGCGAGTCAGAGTCCTGCGCGTGCGACGCCGGCGACACGGCGAGCAAAGCGAAACAGAACAGGGCGATCCAAGTTTTCACGCGACCGCTCCTAGTTCACGTTCATAGACCGCGCGACACGAAAGCCATAATTGGCGACGCGGGTGTAGTCATAGGTGAATGCGTTGCGGGCGGCGGCGCGGACACCATCGGCTGAATCGTGAAACGAACCGCCGCGGATCACGCGCTGCTGGCATCCGCTTCGTTCATAGGCGGAGCCATCGGACGGAGCGCTCGCATAGACACCCGAACAATCCTGAACCCACTCGCCCACGTTGCCGTGCATATCGTGGAGGCCAAACCCATTGGCCTGATAGCGGCCGACCGGCGCGGTCTGATCGCTCACGTCGTCGCTGCACGCCGTGCTGCGCCACGAGAACGTCGCTGACTGGTCGGCGTGATTGGCGATGCCGCACAAGGCCGCGTGCCCGCCATTGTTCGAGAACGGCCCGCTCGTTCCCGCGCGCGCGGCGTATTCCCACTCGGCTTCCGTCAACAAGCGATACCGACGGCCCGTCTCACCTGACAACCAACGCACGTATTGTTGCGCGTCGCTCCACGACACGCCCATGACAGGGCGAGCGCCCCGGCCCCAGCCGTTGTCGGCTGGGTTCGGGTTGTCGCGGCAGCCGCCGCGACTCACGCATGCCGCCCACTGGTCGAACGTCACCTCGAACTTGGCGACCGCCACCTGGCGAATGTTCACGCGCCGTTGTGGTCCTTCACCCGCATCACGCCCGGCCTCGCTCTCGGGCGAGCCCATCATGAATTCGCCCGCCGGAATGACGATCATGCGCGGGCACCACCCCGCGCCGCTGCAATCGTCGAACTCCGCGCCCGGAAGCGGCCCCGAACGCTGCGGCGGCGTGGCGCGAGGCGATTGGGCGCTCGTCTGCGGTTGCGGGGACGGACGGGGCTGCGCAGCGCGTTGCACTTCGGCGATGCGCGCGTCGGCTTGCAGGCGCTGCGTCGCGCAAGCCGCCGGGAGCGCAGCGCGATAGCCGCGCAGGACTGGAAGATCGTTCGACGTTGCGATCGCGGCCCAATCGGCGCGGGCTTGCACGCACGGGTCGACTGGCGCGCTTGTTTGCGGGGCGGGGCAGTTGCGCGCGGTGAGTTGCGCGCGCGCTTGCGTGAGATAGCGCCCGCTCGGGTAGCGCGCGATGTAGTCTCGAATG
>CAZXNY010000233.1:0-4908 GCA_964642205.1 uncultured Caulobacteraceae bacterium | reverse complement strand
TGGTTTGGGCGCGCGTAGCAGTAGATGCAGCCGTGCTCGCAGCCTCGGTACGGATTGATCGATTGGTCGAAAGAGATGTCCGGGCTCGAATTGCGCGAGATGATGGTCTTGGCGACCTCGACTTGAACAATCGTCTCCAGCTTTGGGAGCGGGCCTTCCTCATCGGTCCAGCCGTCGTCGAACGCTTCGATCGCGAAGCGTTCGTAGCGTCCTGACGCATTGCTGCGCGCGCCGCGGCCTTTTCTGGGCGTGAGCATAGCAGGCAGCGTAGCTCGCAAACGAGAACAAAACAAGAACAATTGGGGTGACCGAACACGCCAATGGCGCGAAAGCGATTTTCGAGTTCTCCAAGTGCGGCGCCCCACATTGAACGACACACGGCGGCGCGCTGCTGTGCCGCCCCAACGGGGCGGGCATGGGTTGGTCTCAGCATTGGTGGCGGCTGCTTTTGGGCTTGGCGCTGATCGCCATTCCCGCGCTGCTCTACGTTGTCGCCATGGTGATCTAGCGCGGCAGGAACGCGCTCTTGGCGATGCGCGTGATGCGGCACGCGAGATCGGCCTCGCCGGAAGCAATGACGTAGTGATCGCCGCCATCGGCGACGCCGGTCGTGAACACCACGTCGCGCACATACATCTGCGCCTCGAGTGGCGCGGTCAGCGCGGCGTTTGCCTCCAACAGCGGCTGCGAGTCTTCAAGCCGCGTGATGCGCCAAGGCTCCTCCGCATCAGCAAGCGCCCAATAGGTGCGGTAGACGCCCACAATCCCGCTCGCTTCGACCGCGTGATAGAGGATCAGCCAGCCCTGCGGCGTGCGGATTGGCGGCGCGCCCCCGCCCATCCGCGCATTCGCGCGAGCGCTCTTGCGCGCACGGATGAAGGGCATATCCCACGGTTTCCAGTGCAGTGCGTCCGGCGACGATGCGAGCTGAATCGCCGGGCCGGGAAGAAACTCACTTTCCGGCGGGTATGCGAAATAGAGATCGCCGAGCGGGCGCGTCATCGCCCAGAACTTGCCGGCGGCGCGCCCTTCGAACAGCAGCATGTCCTTGTTCTGATGGTCGAGCACGATGCCCTCACGGCGATAGCGCAGGCCATCGTCCGATGTGTAGAGCGTCGTTGCGTGCCGTTCGGCGCTCACTGAGCACGTCGTCATGTGATAGCGCCCGTCGATCCTGGAGATGCGCGCGTCCTCGACTCCATATTCTTCAGAGGTCGCTTGCGGCGCGATCGCGTGTTCGTAGTGGACGGCGAGCACGCGCTCGCCGTCCACGTCGAGTTCGACCGGAAGCAGCCAGGAGAGCGAAGTCAGCGCCATCGTCTTGGCGCTGTGTCCGGTCAGCATGAATTTGCGCGGATCGCTGGCATCGACGGCGGCCTTCGGGTGCGCGTCGATGACGTAGCCGTCCCGCCCAGCCCAGCGGATCGCGCGCGCGAAGTCGCCGTCCATCGCCCCGCGCAGCGCCTCAGCCACACGCACCATCATTAGGAGGTTGCCATTCGGCAGGCGCGTGAAGCCTGGATTGAATGCGCCCAGCACGTAGGTCTCGGCCTGCAGCGACGTGCGCAATGGCGAACGGGCGAGATCGACGTCGTTCGGCGTGAAAACGAGGAAATCGTCGCGCATCGCGCTAGTCTTGGTGCAGCGGTTCGACTTGCATCACGGTGACGACGCTGCGCGGCGGCTGCACCAGCACGAAGCGGATCGTCTCGGCGACATCCTCGGCGCGAAGCAATGCCTTCTTTGCGATTTCCTCGCGCTGCTTTTCCGGCGGGTTCTCGTTCATGTCTGTGCCGACCGAGCCTGGCTCGATCAGGCTCACGCGCACGCCGTACTCAGCGGCTTCCTTGCGCAGCGACGCAGAGAAGCCCTGGATCGCTGCTTTGGTCGTCACATAGATGGCGTCGTGGCCGCCGCGCCGGTCGGCGCTAATCGAGCCGATTTGCACGATGTGGCCGGCGCCGGCCTTGCGCATCTCGGTCAGAGCATGCTTCGCGCAGGCGATATAGCCGGCGAGATTGCTGTTCAGCACGTAGCGCCATTCGGCGTCGCCTTGTTTGGCGAGGGTGTCGCCGCCGATGCCTGCGTTGTTCACCAGCACGTCGAGCCCACCGAGGAAGCTCCGCGCCGCACCAAAGACGCGGTCGAGGTCCTTCGCGTCAGCTTGATCGGCCGCGATTCCCGCAACCGCGCCGTGCGCATCGATGTGTGCGAGGGCATCGCGCAATTCCGGCTCGTGACGGCCGAAAATGAAGACCTTCGCGCCTTCGCTCGCGATGAGCGCGCCGGTCGCGCGGCCGATGCCTGTGGTGCCGCCGGAGATGAGGACGCGCTTGCCGCGCAGGGGCGTATGTTCGGCCATGTCGGTGACAACGGCGGAACCGGCTGCGCGTTCCGTCAGCGGCGGGGTGCGGAAAGCCAGTCTTTGAGGATCGCGTTGACCTTCTCCGGCGCTTCCTGCTGGACCCAATGCGAAACGCCCGGGAGGCGCTCGATCGTCAGATCGCGCACGAAGCGCTCATGGCCGGGTAGCAGTTCGAGGCCGAGCGCGCTGTCTTCTTCGCCCCACACGATCAGCGTGGGCGTTTCGATGACGGGCCAGGGGCCCTCTTGCATCGCGGCGCGACCGCGGAAGGCGGCGCGGTAATAGTTGAGCATCGCCGTCATCGCGCCGGGGATGCGGGCGTTGTCGGCATAGTGCTGCAGCACGTCTTCCGGAAAGCGGCTCTTGTCGACGGCCATGTCGTAGAAGGCTCGCTTCACGGCGCGCGCGCCGTTCGCGGTGAGCACGGCTTCCGGGATCCAGGGCAGCTGGAAGAACGCCACGTAACGCGAGCGCTTCCGCTGATCGCCCGATTTGGCGACGACCTCCGAGAAGATCTTGGGATGCGGCACGTTCATGATCACGAGCCGGGAGAGCGGGCGCGTGTTGCGGCTTGCGAACGCCCAGGCGATCAGCGCGCCCCAATCGTGCGCGAGGAGCACGGTTTCCTTCGCGCCCGACGCATCGATCAACGCGCCAACATCGGCGACCAATTCATCGATCGCGTAGTTCGCAACGCCCTTCGGGCGCGGCAGCGTTTGCCCATAGCCGCGCAGATCTGGCGCCCAGGCGCGGTAGCCCAGGTTCGCGAGCGCCGGGAGCTGATAGCGCCACGAATGCTTGCTCTCGGGAAACCCGTGCAGGCACAGCGCCAGCTTGTCCCCGACGCCGCATTCATCGACGGAAAAGTGCAGGCCGCGCGCGTCGATCCGGCGTGTCGTGATGCGGGTCATTCGAAGCCGATGTCTTTCTCGAAGGTCCGGAAGCGTAGCCCGCTATCGACGAAGATGGTCTGCGCCGTGATGGCAGGGCTCTCGATCAGGAAGCGTACAGCGCTCGCGACGTCTTCCGGCGTCGTGCCGCGCGCCAGCGGCGTGTCGGCGTGCTTCTTCCGGTAATCCGCATCGCTCTGCCCAGGCGCAGGGAGCACGTAACCGGGCGCGACGGCGTTGACGCGCACCTTGGGCGCGAGCGCGCGTGCGAGCAGCTCCACCGCGCCGGCCGACGCGTACTTCGTGAGTGTGTAGGAGAAGTGGTCCGGGTACGGCGTCGCGAGCTTGAAATCGAGAAAGTTCACGACCGCACCGCGCGCGTCAGCCGGAAGCGCGTCTGCAAACGCGCGCGCAAGCAGCGCCGGAGCGAGCGCGTTCACGTCCATTTGCCGGTGCAACGCTTCCGGCGTCAGCGTGCCGATCACGTCGTGCTCGAACGTCGCGGCGGAGTTCACCAGCGCGCGCAGCGGGCCTGCGGCGACCGCGGCGCTGACGAGGCCGGGCAGCGCGTTGGCGTCGGCGAGATCGGCTTGCAGCGTGACCGCGCCGCGGCCAAGTGCGCGGATGTCGGCGGCGGTTTGCTCTGCATCCTTCGCGGAGCCGCCGTAGTGGACGGCGATGTTCCAACCGTGGCGCGCAAGTTCGAGCGCGACGGCGCGCCCAAGGCGCTTGCCCGCGCCCGTAACGAGCGCCCAACGTTCTTCAGAGTGACTCATGCTTCGCGCCGCAGCGTGACGGAGACAAGTCCGTCCGCGCCCATCACCGAGGGCTTCTTCACGGTCACCTCGACCCACAGCGCGCGCGGCGTCAGCGAGAGGCAGTGGCGCGCGACACGATCGGCCAGCGTTTCAATGAGGTGCGCCGGCTGATCGAGATCGCGGCGGATGAACGCGATGATGCGGTCGTAGTCGACGGTCTGTGCAAGCCGGTCTTCCGCCAAGAAATCCGGCGGCTCGGAAATGGCGAGCGCCACGCTCACGCGCACTTCCTGCGGCTTGGCGCGCTCGGGGTCGGGCACGCCGACTTTGACGAGCGTGCGCGCGTCTTCGATGCGGATGATCTGCAGGCCGTTCATGGCGCGGCTCGTGGGTGACCGTTCTCGTCCATCGCCGCGATCCACTCGCGGATGAGCGCGACGCCCTCGCGGTCGATCCGCTGGCGGCCGAGTTCGGGCATCATCACGCCAGGGTCGAGGCTTTCCATGCGGTGCACGAGAATGGACCGCTCCGGAGCGCCGGGTGCAATCGAGAATTCGAAGCCAGCCGAGCCGCGCCCCGCCGCGACCGGGCGCTTGCGCACGCCCCAGTGCACGGGATCGGACGCCGCGGCGCGCAGGTCGAGGCCGGAGGTGTGCGCGGGGCCGTCTGGGTTGTGGCAGTGCGCGCAATTCACATCGAGATAGGCGCGCGCGCGCTGCTCCAGTGAGCCGGTGCTGGCGTCGAACGCGCGCGCCGCGCGCGGCGCATCCGCGGGCGCGGCGTCGAGCACGCCGGCATTGACGAGCGCCGTCAGTTGGCCGTTGCGGTTGAGGTTGCGCGCGCTTGGACCAAGCGGCGTCAGCGCGCCGCCGATCTCGTGGCAGCCGCCGCATTG
>CAZXNY010000232.1:0-4918 GCA_964642205.1 uncultured Caulobacteraceae bacterium | reverse complement strand
TTCTTCAAATTGTAGTACGTCGTCACGCGCGCGATCTTACCGCCCGCGATCTCGAAGAACGCGCCCGCCGGCAGCACGTATTTCTGCCCACGCGCCGCAGGCAGACCGTCATCTGTTGCCTTGTACGTGCCGTTGACGATGAACTCCGCCGCGCCCCGCGCGCCGCCCGCATCGCTCATCACCACGATGCTGGTCAGCTGCTCGTCGTAGCACTTGTCCATATGCGCCAGAAACTCGCCGAACCGTGCCTTACCGCCGCGCTCGCCGCCTTCGTTCACGTCGTGGCGCACATCATCGGAGAGGCACGCGAGCATCCCCGCCCAATCCTTGGCGTTGAAGGCGGCGTAATAGCGGGCAATCAGATCGGTGGAAGCGCTCATCGCCGTGGGGTGCGGCAAGTCTCATCGCCCGTCAATCGCTTACACACGCATTGGTGATCGCCGCTCTGTCGCTTGGTGCTTGTACGCGCACGTAGGAGAGGGAACGGGAGAGCGCCGCCGCTCGTTCGGGTCGGTTCGCTTCCAAGGATGTCCATGCGCGCTCTCGCTTTTGCCGCCGCCCTGATGCTTGCCGCCTGCAACGGGGAGGAGGTCGCGCGCGAAACCGCCGCCGCGCCGCCCGCCGCCGCTGGCGCGCCCGCGATCGAAACGGTCGCGGAAGGCCTGCGCTTCCCGTGGGGGCTCGTCTTCTTGCCGGGCGGCGACATGCTGGTCACCGAGCGGGAAGGCGGCGTCAAACGCATCACAGCAGCGGGTCAAGTGAGCGACGTTTCCGGCGGCCCAACAGCGGTGCTGCAGCAAGGCCAAAGCGGCCTCACCGACATCGCGCTCGATCCGCGCTTTGCCGAGAACGGCTACGTCTACATCGCGTTCATGCAAGGGACGCGCGACGCGAACAACCTCGCGCTCTACCGCGCGCGCTACGCCAACGGCGCGCTCACCGAAGGCCGCGTGATCTTCCAAGCGAGCCGCCGCAGCGGCACGAACCACCCTGGCGGGCGCATGGTGTTCCTGCCGGATGAAACGCTGCTCTTCCACGTCGGCGTGCCCGACGATCAGCGCGACAATGCGCAGGATCTCTCCAACCATCTCGGCAAAGTGCTGCGCCTCACGCGCGATGGCGCCGCGCCCCGCGACAATCCCTTCGTCGGCCGCGCCAACGCGCGCCCGTAAATCTGGAGCTACGGTCACCGCAACGCGATGGGCCTCGCGCGCGATCCGGAAACCGGCTTTGTCTGGGAGCACGAGAATGGACCGCGCGGCGGCGATGAGCTGAACCGCATCGAACGCGGCGCCAATTACGGCTGGCCGCGCGTCACGCACGGCGTCGAATACAACGGCGCCGTCATCACCGATGTGCGCACGATGGAAGGCATGGTCGATCCGGTTGTGGTGTGGACGCCTTCGACGGCGCCCTCCGGCATGGCCGTCTATCGCGGCGACGCGTTCCCCGCGTGGCGCGGCGGCGTGCTGATCGGCTTCTTGGCCGGCAACGACGTGCGCATCGTGCGCGATGGCGCGACGCCGCAGCAGGAGGCGCTCAACCTCGCGCCCGGCCGCCGTGTGCGCGACGTGCGCGCCGGTCCCGATGGCTTCGTCTACGTGCTGACGGACTACGCGAACGGCGCGCTGCTGCGCGTGCGGCCCCAAGAAAACTAGAAGTCCTAGCCGCGGCGCGCGAGCCAGTCTTCCCGCAACAGGCTCATCACGGCGCTCTCGCTGTCGTCCGGCCGGTTGGCGAGAATGCCGTCCACCACGAAGCCGAGCCGCTCGTAGAGCCGCTGCGCCGGATTGCCGACGCGGCAGCGGAGCTCGAGCTTCTGCGTGTTGGTCTCGGCATAGAGCCAATCGAGCGCAGCGGTCAGAAAACGCGCGCCATCGCCGCCGCCCGGCGCGTCCACGGCGATGCGCCGCAGATACGCGCTCCAGCCGCGCACATCGTCCAGCCGCTCAAAAATCGCGAACGCGCGCAGCCGCGCGCCCTCGCGCCACACGAAATACCGGACGCCCCCGCGCGCCATCGTGCCGATGTGCTCGGCCTCGCTCCATGAGCCGATCTTGCCGCCGTTCTCCGGGCGCATCTCGATCGCGCGGATCGCGGGGATGTCGTCGTGCGTCGCATTCTGGAGGATGGAATTCGCCGGGATCATGTGCGCGCTTGTGCGCGCCCGCGCGGCGCCAGACAAGGCGTCGCCATGATTCGTGCGCTGTTCGCCACCCAGCTTTACCAAGCCGATCTCGCCGATCCCGCGCTGAACGCCGCGCTCGCCACGTCCTGCCGCGTGCTCGCGCGGGACGATGCGGCAGGGCAGGCATGGTCCAAAGCGCACGGCTACAAGGGCTACACGTCCTACGCCTCGCTCGATGATCTGCCGGCGCGCGATCCAAACTTCGCCGCACTCAAGAAAGCGCTCGATCCGCACGCGCGCGCCTTCGCCAAAGCGCTGCACCTCGATTTGCGCGGCCGAAAACTGAAACTCGATTCCATCTGGGCCAACGTGATGGAGCCCGGCGGCGTGCACGCCGCGCACATCCACCCGCACAGTGTGATCAGCGGCACGTACTACGTCGACGTCCCACCCAACGCCTCCGCGCTACGCCTCGAGGACCCGCGCCTCCCGCTCATGATGGCCGCGCCCCCACGCGCCGAAGACGCGCCCGAAGAGGCGCGCACGTTCGTCTCAATCACCCCGCGCGCCGGCGAAGTGCTGATGTGGGAAAGCTTCCTGCGGCACGACGTGCCGCCGAACGCCGCCAAGAAGCCGCGCATCAGCATCAGCTTCAACTACGCGTGGTGAACGGCGCTAAAGCCGCTCGATCAGCGCCATCGCTGCGCCCGGATTGGTTTCCTTCGCGCCGGAGATGATGAACGCGAACACCTCGCGCTTTTTCGACCAATCCTTGAAGGTCTTGGCCCAGCTATCGAGCTCATTGGCCGGATAGCCGATCTTCTCGCGCGAGCGCTGCAGGCGCGTGTAAGCAAAGTCCGCGGTCTCGACGTCGGGCATCGCCCAATCGTCATCGTCGGCCGAGATCATCGCCGCGCCGTGCTTCTTCAGCAGCGCGTGAAATTCCGGCGTGTTGAAGCTCGCATGCCGCACCTCGATCGCGTGCCGCACGCGCACGCCCTCCTTCTCCGGCGGCAGCAGCTTCAGGAACGCGCCGAAATAATCCGCGTCGAACTTTTTCGACGGATGGAATTGCCAATTGATCGGGCCGAGCTTTTCGCCCAGCGCCAGCACGCCGCTGTTCAAGAACCAGTTGATGGATTCCTCCATCTCCGCCGGCGTCTTGCGGCTCGTCGTCATCCGGTGCGCTTTGAGCGCGAACACGAAGCCGTCCGGCGTTTCGCCCGCCCATTTGCTGAACGTTGCGGCGGTCTGCGTTCGATAGAACGTGCCGTTGACCTCAACGCCCGTCAGCTTGCTCGCCATGTAATTGAGCTGCTTCTTGGCCGATAGCTTGGGCGGATAGAACGTCTCTTCCCAAGGCTCGTAGCTCCATCCGCCAACACCGACGCGGATCGGTTTGCCCGCACTTTTCGCCGCCGCCTTCGCCATTTGCGCGCTCCCTGAGCCGCAAAATCTAAGCGTTTGCAGCGCGCCCGCAAAGCGCGCCGGCGCACGCTGCTGCCATCGCATTAACGATGCTTCGTCAGCGCTTGTGACCGCGGTCACGGAACATCGGAAAGGGCAGGCGTATTCGAAAGCCACGCGCTGCGGCGCACGTTTTTCAGAGGGAGTGAGCCATGTTCCTGCGGTCCGCCATGTTCGCCTGCGCTGCGTTGTTCGCCGTCGCCGCGCCCGCCGCCGCCGATGACGCGCCCAACATGACCCAGTGCCAGGAAATGAGCTTCCGCATCTACTTCGCGCCCGGCAGCGCCACGCTCGACGAAGCCGCGCGCGAAACGCTCGCCGTCGCCGAACGCCAAGTCGCCGATTGCAGCTACGCTGAAATGCGCGTCTCGCTCGACGCATCGAACCCGAACGCCACGCAGCGCGCGCACGCGATCCGCACCGCCGCCAACGATCGCACGTGGGACGCCGTCCACGTCACCGCGCGCCCCATGATGCAACGCGCCAACTTCGCCGGCCCCGACTACGCCGAAGTCACCATGTCCCCGACACGCACCGCGCCCACGCAAACCGCGCCGCTCACGCCGCCGGCGGTTGGGATTTAGGTGACCATCTAGTTGCCGAAAATTGTGTTTTGCCAATCGCGCGGAATTGTTCCGTTCTGAAGAACGCGCTGCACCAATTGTGTGCAAAGCAGATCGCAGTCGCGACGGTCTTCGATCGACCACGGCCGCTTTCCGCTCGGCAATCGTCCATCATGCGCCGCGGATGAGCGAAGCTGATACAGGCGTTTCATTCGCTGTGCGTGGTGGCTACGAGCGGTCGGGTTGTCTCCGAGAAGCCACGCCGCGCGCGTGCTGAGGCGAAATGTGATTTCGCCTTGCTCCGCATCGCCGTGAGTTAGCAAGCTCTCCGCGACAATTCCAAAGTCGATGTGCGCATCCACAGGATCACGTTGCACGCGTGCGCTCGCGAGCCGTTATACGATTCGCGCCAGTTCGTCGTTTGGCTGAAACGCTGCCACCTGAGCAAAAATCGACTCCAGTTGGGACGCGTCGGTAACCTTGTGTGCGGGTCCCCTGGACGCCGCCATCGCAGTCCACACGACGCCGCCATCGCTGATGGGATACCCTGGGTCAGACGATAGGGTGTATCGGAACCCCAATTCGGCCGGCAGTCCTGCAGCGATAAGTGCGACGAACGCCTTCCCTACCTCGGTAGAGGACGTCTCGTAGAGACTGAGCATGGATTTCGCGTCTCGGTCGGTGCTGGGCCGGGCGCGAAAGGCGTCGACAAGCTGCACCTTGCCCTGGCGCAACGCGGGGACGAGCACCTGCAGGTACT
>CAZXNY010000231.1:1497-4921 GCA_964642205.1 uncultured Caulobacteraceae bacterium | reverse complement strand
CGCGCGCGCTCGCCGCCGCCATTGGCCCGCATCGCCGCAAGTTGCGTGCGTTGCTCGGGCGTCAGGATCGGTTCGATCTGGCGCATCGCGGTTTCGCGCACGCGGCGCATGAACGCGCGCCGGTCCGCCGGGCTCGCATCCGGCCCTGGTCGCTCACCAGCCGACTCCATCGCGTTCTGCATGATGCCGCGCACTTGTTCCTGCTGCGCCGCCGTGAGGTTCAGCCCTTCGAACATGCGCATGCCCCCAAATCCACGACCCTCGCCGCCGCGCCCGCCTTCGCCGCGGCCTTCGCCACGCGGGCCTTCCGCGCGCGCTTCACCGCCGCCGCCTTGCCGCTCACCGCGCGCGCCGCCGCTGGCGGACGCAAGCAGCGCTGTGCCTTGCTCTTGCAGCCGCTCATCGGCGGGCCGGAAGCGCAGCGCCTGATTGGGAATGCGCATCGTTTCCGGGATCTGCTCGACGATGATTTCCGCGTTCGCCGTCATCCCCGGCAGCAAGCGCCGCCCTGGATTATCGGCCTGCACGACCACCGTGTACGAAACGACGCCATTGGTATCGACGCCCTGCTGGCGCACTTGTGCGAGCGAGCCTTCGAACTCTTCTTCCGGGAATGCATCGACCGTGAAGCGCACCGGCATGCCTTGGCGCACTTCGCCAATGTCGGCTTCATCGACGGTGATCTCCGCCTGCAGCCGCGACAGATCCTGTGCGATCACAAACAAGGTCGGCGCCTGAAAGCTCGCCGCAACGCTCTGGCCCGGGTTCACTTGGCGATCCACGACCACGCCGTCGATCGGCGAGCGGATCACGCTGCGCTCAATGTCCGTGCGCGCCGCCGCCAGCGACGCCGCCGCTTGCGACACGCTCGCGGCCGCGCGCGTCCGGGCCGCGCGCTGCTGCGACATCATCTGATCGGACGCAAAGCCCGCTTCCGCGAGCCGCGCATAGCGCGCGTAATCGGCTTCCGCGACGCGCGCATCTGCTTGCGCTTGCGCGAGCTGCGCCTGAGCTTGCTGCGCGCGCTGATTAAATGTCTCGGGATCGAGCCGCGCGAGCACCTGGCCGCGCCGCACCGTCGAATTGAAATCGACTTCCACGCTGAGCACCGGCCCCGACACCGTCGAGCCGACATTCACGCTCACCAGCGGCTTCAGCGCGCCCGTCGCGCTCACAACACGCGCGATCTCGCCTGTATCGACGGCGCTCGTGCGATAGGGCTCTGCGTCTTCCTTGTTTCCGAACAACAGCCAGCCGCCGAGCACGGCGACCGCAAGCCCGCCCGCGATCCACGGCATGCGCTTGTCGCGCCGCAGCTTTTGAACATCCACACGCCCAACAGCCGCACGCGCCTGCGCCGCCGCACGGGCCGCGAAGCCCGGTTTGCTGCCGGGCGCCTCGGACTGTGTCCGGCTTTCGGTCCCGGGGCGTTCGTTCACTTCGGCGTCACTCATCGCACTCATGGTCCCCGGTGGGCTCGGCCGTCCCTAGCCTATTCTTGCCAGAAGCGAACCGGCGGCGGGTTGGGCCCCGCCGCCGTCCGCTAACGCGCTATTGCGACCGTTGTTGCTGGCGCGCCGCGCGACGCGCTTCGTGATCGGCCGTGGTGATCCGCCCGTCGCTGTTGGCGTCCATGCGCGCAAACATTTGCGCGCCATGGGCCTGAAACTCGGCCTGCGTCACGTTTCCGTCGCGGTTGGCGTCCGCGCCGCGCATGCCGCCGCCGTGATGGCGGCCGTGGCCCCACCCGTGGCGCTCGCCGCGCTGCGGGCGTTCTTCCGCCGTCAGGCGCCCGTCGCGGTTTGCGTCGAGCCGCTCGAACATCTGCGTCGGACCGGCGAGGAATTCCTCACGGGTGATCACGCCGTCGTTGTTGGCGTCGGGATTACGCATGCCGTGCCCGCCTGGACCACCCGGGCCGCGGCGCTCGCCTTCCGCGCGTTCAGGACGCTCGGGCCGCCCAGCGCGCCGTTCTTCCTGCGAGATCGAACCGTCACGGTTGGTATCGAGCTGTGTGAAGCGCGTTTGATGCGCCGCGTCGAACTCGGCGCGCGTCACCGTGCCGTCATTGTTGGCGTCCAGCCGCTCCATCATGTGCCCCGGCCCACGGAGTGCGGCAGGCGCATTGGTCTGCGCCTGCGCGAACGCGACGCCGGCGCCCCCCAGGGCGGCGATCGCAACAGCGGCGGCGAGAAGTCTCTTACGCATTGGTCATCTCCCTTCGGAACGGCGCGGTCGCGCGTTCCGGTAGCATGTCCCTTAAACGCCGCCTTTGGCGCGCGTTCGTCGGTGTTTCGTCAAAGTGTGTCGGCAGAAGGCAGCGCCTAAGCGCCAAACAAAGAAACGGCCGGTGCGAGGGGGGCTCGCACCGGCCGCATGCGCCGGGTCTTTAGGGCGAGGGTTGGCGGGTTCGACCGACGCCCGGCGCACAGTTTGTTCGCGAAAGTGGCGGGGAGGGATCCGACGCTTCGAAGTGCGAACGATGCGATCTTCAGGGGCGAATATGTCCGTGCTTTGTCTGCACTGCGGTCGATGGCGCCAAGATGTGTCAGTGACGGAGATATAACGCGCGTCATCGGCGCGATGAAATCCCCGCTGCGGCGAGCAGGACAAAGCCAAGCCCAACCTTGAGTGAATTCTGATCTGCACTCGCCGCGAGATAGGCCCCCGCTAGCGCGCCGAGCACGGAGCCTGCCGCCATCGGCATCGCGATGGCGCGGATCGTTCCCCGCTCGGGCGCCAAGCCGTTGAAGTGAAAACGCGCAAGTCCCGTTGCGACAACCGTCAGCGAGATGACTAAGCTCGCTGTGCCAGCAGTTTTAATATCCAGCCCGTACACAAACAGCAGCGTTGGGATCAGCAGCTCGCCGCCCGCAACGCCAAGCAACGTCGCGACGGCGCCGATCGCCACGCCTAACACCACGCCGACAAGCGCGCGCAAATAGACATTGTCCGGCAGAGCGGCCGGCTCAGCGTATGGGACGATCCCTTCCGCGATCAGCACAAAGCCGAGCACAACAAGCAGCCCCACAATCAATTGGTGCAATGTGTGGCTGCTCACGCGCTTGAGAAAATCCGCCACAAAGAATGCGGCTATGACGCCGCCAGCCGTGAGCGCCGCAATATCTGCTGCGTGCTGCGGGAGCGTCCGCCAGCTCAGCGTCGCGCCGCGAAACAGCAGCGATGCGCCCAGCGCAAACAGCGAAATCGTGGCGTTGACAGGTACAATCGCGCGCGCATCGAGCTGAAACCGGCGCAGCAGGACCGGAATCCGGAACTCGCCGCCGCCTAGGCCGATCAAGCCGTCGAGCGCGCCAATTGGAACGCCCCGCGCCGCCGCTTCAAACGCCCCCCCCGCGCATCTTGCCCTACATGCCCGGCGGACGGCCACCCGGTTCGCGCATCTCCGCCCGCGGCGGGCGCA
>CAZXNY010000231.1:0-1397 GCA_964642205.1 uncultured Caulobacteraceae bacterium | reverse complement strand
TACATGCCCGGCGGACGGCCACCCGGTTCGCGCATCTCCGCCCGCGGCGGGCGCACGGCTTGCGGGCGCAATTGCGTTTCGCGAATGAACTCCGCGCGCACGACAACGCCATCGTCGTTCGCATCGTAATCGTCGAACCGGCTGCGCAATTCCGTTTCGAATTCTTCGCGTGTGATCGAGTTATCGACGTTGCGGTCGAAATCGAGCCGGTAGGGCGGCGCGTTCGAGCCGCCGAGCGCAACGGAAACCCACTCCTGAAACTCGATCGGCGTCAGCGCGCCATCGTTGTTGCCGTCGGCGCGCGACCATTCGCGCGCGACCAACGCGTCACGTTCGGCTGCGTCGATCCGCAGATCGCCATTCGCATCGCCCGACGCGTAGAGCAGTGCATCGGCCGACAACAGCACCCGCACGGGCTCGTTCGGAATGCCCTCCCCACGGTCGCGCCCCCCGCTCGCGCAGCTTGCCGTTGCGCACGCAGCACCAATGAGAGCCGCCGCCGTCCATGCCTTCATACTGACTCTCCTGTGCCGCGAACGTGCGCCGCTGAACCCGAAGCGCCCGCCTTGCCCGCGCCTCAAGGCCGAACTTTGGCCGTCCAATCGCGTTTCGCCAATAATGTATGTCAAAATGTGTCGGCCCGCCCGGTCCGACACGGTTTGGCGCACACCCGCACACCGGCTTTGTAGATTTCTCCACCCTGCTTGCGTGATGATGCCCGCCATGGCTCCCGAAGACCCGCATATCCTGGTGGTCGATGACCACCGCGACATCCGTGAAAGCCTCGTTCTCTTCCTGAAGAAGAACGGCAAGCGCGCAACCGCCGTCGATGGCGCCGAGGGCGCGCGCAAGGTGCTGCGCGAGGGGCGCGTCGATTGCGTCATCCTCGACATCATGATGCCCGGCGAAGACGGGCTCTCGCTCTGCCGCCACATCCGCGAGACCGCGCGGGTGCCGGTGATCCTGCTCTCGGCGCGCGGCGAGGATGTGGACCGGATCGTCGGCCTCGAAGTCGGCGCTGACGATTACGTGATCAAGCCGTTCAATCCGCGCGAGCTCCTTGCGCGGATCGACGCCGTCCTCCGGCGCACCCACGCGCTTCCGCCGGACACCGCCCCGCCCGCCGGCGATGCGCTCCGCTTCGATCGCTGGATGCTGAAGCTCGCCGAGCGCGAACTCGTCGATGAAAACGGCGAGACGCACGAACTCTCGACCGGCGAATACAAAATGCTGCTTACCTTCCTGCAGCGCCCGAAAGTCGTGCTCTCGCGCGAACAGCTCCTCGATCTCTCCTTCGATCGCGGCTCGGAGGTGTTCGATCGCGCCGTCGATACGCAGGTCAGCCGCTTGCGCCGAAAGATCGAAGCCGATCCGCGCATGCCCAAGCTCATCAAGAC
>CAZXNY010000230.1:0-4921 GCA_964642205.1 uncultured Caulobacteraceae bacterium | reverse complement strand
TCCATGTCGCCCTCGTAAGGCGCCCAGAGCGGCATGCGCCACAGCGGATCGGCGACGTCGAGTGCGGCCTTGGCGTAGTCCGCCGCGAGCGCTTCATCGTCGGTGTACATCGGCGGCAGATCGGGGCCGAGCGCGGAGCGCGCAGCGCCCGTCAACGTCGCGAAATCGATCATCAGCTGCGGTTTGCCTTCGCTCGCGCGCGCCAGCGCGTCTGCGAGAATGAGGCGGCCCTCCGCGTCGGTGTTGTCGACTTCGACGGTGAGGCCTTTGCGGCTCTTCACGATATCGCCCGGCCTAAACGCATCGCCCGCGATCGCGTTCTCGACGATCGGCAAATAGACCTCGAGCCGCACCGGCAGTTTCGCATCCATCACGATCTGGCCGAGTGCGAGCGCATGCGCTGCGCCGCCCATATCCTTCTTCATGATGCGCATGCCGGTGTCCGGCTTGATATCGAGCCCGCCGGTATCGAACGTCACGCCTTTGCCGACGAGCGTCACGCGCGGCGCATCAGGCGCGCCCCACGCGATGCGCACGAGGCGCGGCGCTTCCTTCGCGGCGCGGCCGACGGCGTGGATCAGCGGGTAGTTCTGCGTGAGCAGGTCATCGCCCACGATCGCTTCGAACTCCGCGCCATAATGTTTGGCGACGGCCTCTGCCGCTGCGTGCAGCGCGGCGGGGCTCATGTCGCCTGCTGGTGTGTTCACGAGATCGCGCGCAAGCCAAACCGCGCGCACGACGCGTTCGACATCGGCCATATCGGCGCCGTCGGGCGAAACGAGGCGCGGGGCGGGGCGCTTGCGGGACTTATAGCGCGTGAATGCGTAGGCCCCGAGGCCCCAAGCGGTCGCGACCATGCCGGCCGCGAACTCACGCGGCGCGGCGGCGATCTTGTAATCGCCCGCCGGCAGCGCTTGCGCGAGCGCGCCCATCTGCATCGCGCTTGAGCGCTCACCGAGGCCGTAGAGTACGCGCTCAATCGAGCCGTCCGTTGCCGGAACGATCAGCAGCCGGCCAAGCTGCGCGCGAAAGTCATGTGCTCCGGCAAGGCGCTTGAGCGCTTCGCTGCGCGTCTCGATCCAGGCGGTCCAATCGGCCGGCCGCATCGCGTGCACCGGCACGGCCGGGTGATTTGCATCGTTCAGGAAAGGAAGGTCGTCGGAGCGTTCGGTCATGGTGCGCCGGTATAGCGCGCATTAGCGGTTTGTTGAGCCTCTGAGCAGAGGTTCGTGAGCGGCTCTTAAGGATTCGCTCATGTCCGCGACCCGTCTCGTCAGCCTCGCCGCGCTCAGCGCGCTCGCCGCCTGCGCCACCACGGGCGAGGATGTCCGCGCCTCGTCGCGCGGAGAGGGCGCCGAGCGCGCGTCTCGTGCGGAGCGCCAGGCCAATGCCGAGATCGACCGCGATGCGCGCCGCCGCATCGCACGTGAAGATACGCTCACGCAGATGACGTTCTGGGCCCAGGAATATCAGAACCATCCGGATGATTTGGAAGCCGCGCAGAAGCTCACCGAGGCGCTGCGCGCCGGTGGCCGCCATGAACGCGCGGCGGAAGTGGCGAACGAAGCGATTGGCCGCCATCCCGACGATGTCACGTTGCAACGCACGATGGGCTTTGCGTTGCTGAGCGCGGGGCGGCCTAACCCGGCGTTGCGTCCGCTCGCCATCGCCGCGGCGGCCGATCCGCAAGATTGGGCCGCGCGCTCGGCGCTTGGCGTTGCACTCGATCAGCTTGGGCGCATGCCCGATGCGCAGCGCGCTTATCGCGAAGCGCTGGCGATCCGCGCCGATGAGCCGGGCGTGCTCACAAACATGGGCGTCTCGCATCTGCTCTCCGGCTCGCCAGCTGAAGCGGAAGTCGTGCTCCGCCAAGCCGTCGCGCTGCCGAACGCGCCGCCTGCCGCGCGCCAAAACCTTGCGCTCGCGATTGGCCTGCAGGGCCGGTTCGACGAGGCCGAGCAATTGGAACGCGTCGATCTTCCGCCCGCGCTGGTGGCTGAGAACATGGCCTATATTCGCGGTCTCCTGAGTACGGGGCGCCGCTGGAGCGATGTCGGCCCGCGCACCGCGCGCGAATAGGCGGCTCTTGCGTTGCGCGCGTCTTGGCGCGCCAATAGCGCATGGATCACGCCGCGCTCCTCATCACGTATACACTCGCCGCCGCGCTGCTCACGATCACGCCCGGGCTCGATACAGCGCTGGTGTTGCGCACCTCGCTCACCGAGGGGCGTCGCAGCGCTGCGTTTGCGGCGGCCGGTATTTGCGCCGGACTGATGGCGTGGGGCGCGGCCGTGGCGGTTGGGCTCGGCGCGCTGATGGCGGCGTCGGCGTTGGCGTACGAAGTTTTGCGTTGGTGCGGCGCTGCCTATCTCGTTTGGCTCGGCGTTTCGTTGATCGCCAAGCCGCGCGGCGCGTTTGAGCTTGGTGGCGCGCCCTCACATGCGCGCGGCGCGCGCTGGCTGCGCGTCGGGTTCTTCTCAAATCTGCTCAATCCGAAGATCGGCGTGTTCTACGTGTCGTTCTTGCCGCAATTTACGCCTGACGGCGCTGGCGTTGCGTGGACGATGATGCTCGCGGCGATCCACGCGGCAGAGGGTGTGGCTTGGTTCGCGCTGCTAATCTTTGCGACGCAGCCGCTGCGCGCGCTCGTTCAAAAGCCGAACGTCGTGCGTTGGCTCGATCGGCTTACGGGCGGTGCGTTTATCGCGTTCGGCGCGGGACTAGCGCTGGCGAGACGAGCCTAGTTGACCGGGTTGGTCGCCAGCATGTCCGAGATCTGGATCATCGCCGGGCCCATGATCACCATGAACAGAACCGGCAGGAAGAACACGATCATCGGCACGGTGAGCTGAGCGGGCAGGGCCGCGGCTTTCTTTTCCGCTTCGGAGAGCCGCAGCTCGCGGTTTTCCTTCGCCATCACCCGCAGCGCGTTGCCGACGGGCGTGCCGTACTTCTCTGCCTGCGTCAGCGCCATCGCGACGCCTTTGACGCCCGGGTGATTGGTGCGGCGCGCGAGGTTTTCATACGCCATGCGCCGCTCGGGGAGATAAGAGAGCTCGGCCGTCGTCAGCGCAAACTCTTCCGCAAGCTCGACGCTCGCGTTCGCGATCTCACCGCCGACGCGCTGCAGCGCCATTTCAACGCTCATCCCCGCTTCGACGCAGATCAGCAGCATGTCGAGGCTGTCCGGGAAGGCGCGCATGATCGCTTCCTTCCGCTTCGCCGCGCGGTTCGACAGGTAGATGTTCGGTGCGTAGAAGCCCGCGAACACAGCGCCCGTCACGATCGCCAGCTTCATTTGCCAGGTAAGATCGAGCGAGCCGCCAACCGTCGCGAGGTAAGCGAACGCGGCAATGCCAAAGCCGATCGGCAGCGCGGCGCGGTAGAAGTAGAACATCGTCTGCGCCGCCTGGCCGCGAAGGCCGGCGCGGATCAGATTGTCGTTGAGCTTATCGTCCTGCAGGCGCCGGGCGAGTTGCAGCTTCTCGACGAAGCCTTGCGCAACTTGGTTGGCCGAAGGGCTCTTGAGGCTGGCGCGGTTGAGTTCGGCGCGTGATCGCTTGCGCAGCTCTTCGCGACGCTTGGCGACCTCCTTGAGGCGCGAGCCGAGCTTGTTCTCGCTCATCAGCGGCGCCGCGAGCGTCATGATCGTGAAGAAGCACGCGATCGCCGCCAGCCCGCCGGCGATGTTGATCGGGTCGGTGATCGCTTGAAAGAAGGCTTCCATCGCGCGCCTCTGGTTCGATTAGAACTTGAAGTTGATCATCTGGCGCATCACGAGGATGCCGGTCGTCATCATGAAGGCTGCTGCGAGCAGGATGACGTTCCCGACCGTGGTCGTGAACAAGAGCGCCATGTAATCGGGCTTCACGACATAGACGATCAGCATGACGATGAATGGCAGCGAGCCGATGATCATCGCGGACGCTTTCGCTTCGGAGGAGAGCGCTTTGACCTTCTCACGCATCAGTTTGCGCGCGCGCAGCACGGTCGAAAGGTTGCCGAGCGATTCCGAGAGGTTGCCGCCCGTCTTCTGCTGGATGTTCAGCACGATCGCGAAGAAGTTCACTTCCGGCGTCGGCATGCGCTCGTAGAGACGCGCGAGGTTCTGATCGAGCGGAATGCCCATCGCTTGGCCATCGACCAGCGCCTTGAACTCACCTTGGATCGGCTCGGGGCTCTCGGCCGCAATGATGCGCAGGCACTGATTGAGCGGCAGGCCGCTCTTCACGCCGCGCACGATGATGTCGATCGCGTCCGCGAGTTGTTCGGTGAATTTCTTCTGCCGCATGCCAACGAGCATGCCGAGAAACCAGCGCGGCAGGCCGAGTACGCCGATGAAGAGCCCTGCGCCCGCGCCGATCGGGCCTTGCACGATAAGGCCGACGATCGCGAGCACCGCGCCAAGCACGCCAGCGCCAATCCAATATTGTGTCAGCGAGACTTCGATGCCCGCTTGCGCGAGCTGGCCCTTGATCGAGATGCGGCGCTTGCGCGAATCCTTTTCGTTTTGTGCGAGGTCCTTCAGCGCTTCCTGCGTCGTCGCGCGCCGCTTCAAGGCTGCGGCGTCGGTCGGGTCTTTACGCTTGGAGCCGCGTGCGGCCATCGCCTTGACGCGCTTCTTGCCTTGCGCGGTGGGGGCGGAGGCTTGCGCGCCGTTGTTGCCGGCGAACGCAATGCCAGCGCCCGCGATCGCGAGAAACGCGAGCGCGGCGACGATCAGTTCAGGGCCCATTAGGCGTTCTCCGCTTCGTCGAGCGCGGCTGCGAGTTCTTTTTCGAGGCCGAAGTAACGTGCGCGCTCCCAGAAGCGCGGGCGGCCGACGCCGGTCGCCTTGTGGCGGCCGATAATGCGGCCGTTCTGATCTTCGCCCTGGATTTCGTAGAGCAGCAGATCTTGCGTGATGATCGTTTCGCCTTCG
>CAZXNY010000229.1:0-4947 GCA_964642205.1 uncultured Caulobacteraceae bacterium | reverse complement strand
TGCCGCGCATCTTCGCGTTGCGCGGCAGGCTTCGTTTCGTCCGGCACGGTGATGAGCGCCTTCCACAGCGCCCACCCCCGCCCGCGCGCGACGGTGTCTTCATCGAACGCGAGCGCATCGAGAAACGCGGCGCGATCTTCCCCGGCGAACCAAGTCCACGCGATTGCGAGATCGCAGGCAGGATCGCCGATGGCGCATGTGCCGAAGTCAATTACGGCGCTGAGTTTGCCGTTTTCAACGAGCAGATTGCCCGGCGCGATGTCGCCGTGCGCCCAGACTGGCGGTTCACGCCACTGGCTTGCACAGGCCGCGTCCCACATGCGCGTCACGTTCGCGCTGTCGATCGAGGCGCCGCAAGCGCTGATCGCGGCGCGCGACTGCGCGTCGTAGACGCGAAGATCGCCGCCGCGATGAAACGATTGCACGCCGGCCTCTGGGCCGCCGGTTGCGTCGATCGCGTAGAGAGCGCGTAGAAAGGCCGCGAGATCGCGCGCAAACTGAACGCGGTTGTGCACGGCCGATTGCGCGAGCGCATCGCCGGGAAGCCAGCGATAGACGGACCATGCGGCGGGAAAGTCTGCGCTGCGCGCGCCGAGCGCCACCGGCGCAGGGATCGGCAGCGGAAGAAGCGGCGCAAGCTTTGGCAGCCAGCGCTGCTCCTTCTCGACCTGCGCAGCGTAGTGCTTGCTGCGTGGCAAGCGCACGCTCATCGCGGCGCCCAAGTGAAAGGTTTGATTGTCCCAGCCGCTATGCGCGACGGGTGTGACCGGTAGATCGGCCCATTGCGGAAACTGCGCGGCAACCAGGCGTTGGACGAGCGCGGCGTCGGCGCGCACGGCCATGCTAGAGCGGGCGCGCTTCTTCGACGATCGGTTCGGCGGCTTCGCGGATCGGCGGCGCTTGCGTTGGCGCTGCGGGCAGCGCGAGCACGGAGCCCTGGCCCGCATCGCGCCCACCGCGTTCGAGGCGGGGATGGATCAGCTGACCCGCATCGCCGAACACGTATACGAGCCGCGCCCAATCGTTGTCGTCGTACAAGAACGCGGGGCCCTCCGGATCGAGGTCCGACCAATCGGCTTCCCGCGGCGCGTTCGCGGCTTGGTTGAGCCATGTGCGCGCGCCGTTCTCGTCGCCCTTGCCACGGCAATTCGCGGCGAAGAGGGCGCAAATGCGCGAAGAGGGCAGTTCGCGGTACGCGTCTTCGAGCGCAGTTTGCGCCGCGCTCCAATCGCCGCGCTCCATCGCGAGTTCGGCGAACACGATGCGGCTTTCGCGGTGATCGCGACGGCGCTCGATGAGGCCGGCCATGCGTTGCGCGCGCTGATCGCGCGGTTCGCCAGCCTTGAGGTCGCGATACGCATGCGCGATCGCTGGGTGCGGTGCGTTTTCCCACGCTTCTTCGAGGATCGCGGCGGCGCGCTCTTCCTTTTCGTCCGCCACGAGCAAGCGCGCGGCGACGGCGGCGGCGGGCGCAAAGCCCGGCGCGGTGCGGAACGCCTTCTGCGCCATGTCGGCGGCCTTGTCAGGCCGGCGCTCACGCTCGGCCTTCAGCGCGGCGGCGGTGAGCAACACGGCGCGGCGGCGGCGCGCGACTTTATCTTCCACCAGCTTGCGCTTCTCGCCTTGCTCGAGCGCTTCGATCGCGCCTTCCCACTCGGCGGCGGCGACCTTCAGTTCGAACAAAGTCTGGAACGGCCACGCGGCAGTTTTTGAAACGCGCAGCGCGGCTTCGGCGTGCGTCATCGCCGCCGTGCGGTCGCCACGCTTCAGCGCCGCGGTGAGCAGACCTTTGCGGCCAAGCAGCTCGGTGTCCTCGTTCTGCAGCATGCCGCTATACGCGCGCTCAGCCGCAGCGAAATCCCCGGACACTTCCGCGCTGCGGGCTTGCAGCAAGTTCGCGAGGCGCGGCTCGTCGATCAGATCTTCGGCGCGGTCAGCGTGCTTGCGCGCTTCGTCGAACTCGCCGGCTTCCGCCGCGATGAGGCCGAGCGCGAGCGCTTCGTTGCCTTTGCGGCGGCGCGAGCGTTCGCTCGCTTTGCCGATGCGCCCCGGCGCATCCATCAAGAACATGATCATCCGGAGCAGCGGTAGCGACACCGCGACGATCAGCAGGATCGTGAGCAAGCCGAACAGCGCCGTCGTGTCGATCCGGTAGCCGCCCCATTCGATGACGACCATGCCCGGATCGCCAGCCGCCTGCCACGAGGCAAGCGCGGCCGCGACCGCGATGATGAGAAGGAAAGCAATGCGAACCATGACTTAGCCTCTCCGCGACAGTTCTGTGCGGATTGCAGCGAGGCGCGTATCGATTTCGAGCCGCTTGCGCGCGTCGCGAAGCCACGGCGCGGCGACTTGCGCGGCAGGGCCGGAGAGGCGCGACAATTCTTGGATCGCGCCGGCGAGATCATCAGCGGAGAGACGCGCTTCGGCGCGTTCGACGACGCCAGCCGGCGTATCGCCTTCGCCGCGGCGGCGCACCGTCACCCATTGCGCAAGTGCGGCCTGGATGCGGCCCCAGAACCCGGCGCCGGCTTGCGATTGGCGCGCGGCGCGAATGATATCGACTTCGATGTCGAGGAAGCGGTCGCGCAACTCATTGCGCGTCGGCGCGCCCGTGCGCGCAAGCGGCGCGAGCGCCACGACGTTCGGATCGTTCGGCAGCAACGCTTGCAGCGACGCGTAGGATTGTTCGAACGGGCCGGAGGAGCGCGAGGCTTCTGCCGCAGCAGCAACAGCAAACGCGGCGCGCGCGGCTTCGGCGGCGCTGCGCGAGCTTGCTTCGATCGCCGGCAGCGCTTGCTGCATGCGTTGCACTTCGCTCGTCAGCCCCGCGATCTGCGTGGACGAGGGGATCGTCTGCAATTGCGTTTGCACATCGCGCAAACCGGCTTGGATCGCGAACACGCGCGCGGCCGTGTTGGCGGGATCGCCGCCGCCCGCCGTCGCGGCTTCCGCGAGCGGCATGTTCACAACAGACTCAATCGCGGCGAGTCGCTGTTCGAGCGCGCCGGCGTTCGGGCCAGGAATCGCGGACGAGGCTGGCTGCACGCCCGGCTCGGGCAACACTTGATCCATCGCGGCGCGGATTTCCGGCACGCGCGGCGCAAGCGCGCCGGCGGCTGCGCCGCCGCCTGCCGCGAGAACTGCCAACGTGAACGCGGTTCCATAGCCGACGCCCTCGGGCGAGCGGCGATATGGGCGGTGGCGTTCGGCCGGCTCGAACTCGACATCGATCGGCTCTCCGTGGCCGGCCGCGTCGCTGTTGCTCATGGTCTTCCCCGCCCTCAACCCTGGGATTCTGCCTGGGTCGGCGCCTGCGCGAAGCGCTTTCACCGAATCGGAAACTTAGGCCCGGAGGGGTAGCCCCTCAAGCGCTGGCGCCTGCACTAAGCCAGCGCTGCCTCAAGGAGCGCGTCTTCCCGTGGCCGCGCCGCCACGATCACGCGCGCCCAGGGGGAAAGTTTTGCAGCAGATGCAACCTGTTCGCTGAGACAGACCGCCATCAGCGCGGGCGTCTCGGCTCTGGCGAGGCTTGTGAATATTTCGGCTGCGCGCGCGCTGTGAAACAGCACGCGGTCGAGGTGTGGGGGCGTCGATGCGAGCCGCGCCGCAAGGTTGGGCGGTAACGCTGTCGCCGCGCGGGCTTCGTAAGCGATGCGCCGTTCGGCCGAAAAGCCGGCTCGCGTGAGCACGCCTGCGGCGTCGCCCGCGATATGCATGCCGGAAACATGAACGATTTTTCCGGCGCGAGGGTCACACGAGGCGATCGCAAGGCGCGCCAGCGCCTCGCTATCACCCTCACCCGTTTGCACGTTTGTGAAGCCAGCGTTGCGCGTGGCTGACGCCGTTGCGTCGCCAACTGCGAACACCGCGACGTCGCGTTTGGGCGCGCCGAACGCGCGCACGCCGTTCGCGCTGGTGAAGAGGAGCGCCTGCACCCCGTCGAGCGATGCATCGAGTTGCGCGTTCGGTTCGATCGTGAGCAGGGGCGCGAGCACGGCCTGCCCCCCGCGTGCGTCGATGCGCGACGCGGTGCGCGAGGCTTCCGGTTCGGCCCGCGTGACGGCGAGCCGGAGCGTCATGTGACGTCGAACACCAGCTGGTCGCCCGCTTCGTTGCGGATGCTGCGCCCAAGACGTGCGCCAAGCGCGGCAGCCTCATCGTGACCTGCGCCGGAGAGGGCGATCGTTTCGCTGCGCCGCCAGCGCTTCTTGCCGTTTGGCGTCAGCGTTTCGCCCAGGAAAATCAGCGCGCCGCCGCCTGCGCGTGCGAGCGCGGCGATTGGCGTCCGGCACGAGCCGTCTAGAGCGGCGAGAAACGCGCGCTCCGCTTCGATTTCGAGCCGCGCCATCGGATCTTCGATCGTGGCGAGCGCGCGCAGTGTTTGTTGGTCGTTTGCGCGCGCCGTGATCGCGAGCGCGCCTTGGCCAGCGGCGGGCGGCATCGCGTCGATCTCGACGACGCTCGTTGCGCGTTCATCGACGCCGAGACGGCGCAAGCCCGATAACGCCAGGAATGTCGCGTCGAATTCGCCCGCTTCGATCTTTTTCAAGCGAGTATCAACATTGCCGCGGAGCGTCGCGACCGTGAGATCGGGGCGCGCAGCGAGAACTTGCGCTTGGCGACGGAGGCTTGCCGTGCCCACGCGCGCGCCGGCCGGCAAATCCGAAAGCGTTTTCGCTTTAGCGCTGACGAACGCATCGCGCGGATCTTCGCGCGCTGGCACGCTGGCGAGCACGATCCCGTCCGGCAGCTTCGTCGGCAAATCCTTCATCGAGTGGATCGCGCAATCGATGCGTCCTTCGAGCAGCGCTTCATCGAGCTCCTTCGTGAAGAGGCCCTTGCCGCCCGCTTCGATGAGGCGCCGGTCTTGGATGCGGTCGCCCGTCGTCGTGATCGGGATGATCGTGAGCGCGCCCGCTTCGATGCCAAGCGCACGCGCCAGCG
>CAZXNY010000228.1:0-4952 GCA_964642205.1 uncultured Caulobacteraceae bacterium | reverse complement strand
GCGGCCATCGCCGTCCGCGCGCGTCAGCACCAAACCGGTAAGCGCGAGGCGTGCATGGAAGCGCTTGGCGGTTTCGACCGCGTCTTGGCCGGTGAGGCTGTCGGCGACGAGCAGAATTTCGCCGGGCTTGGCGATTGCGGCGACTTCGGCCGCTTCCGTCATCATCTGCTCATCGAGCGTCGTGCGGCCTGCGGTGTCGAGGATCAGAACATCATGCCCGCCAAGCCGCGCGGCTTGGATCGCGCGGCGCGTGATATCCGCCGGGCCTTGCCCAGCCACGATCGGCAGCGTGTCCACGTTGATCGATTTGCCGAGCGTCGCGAGTTGCTCCATCGCCGCGGGGCGCCGCACGTCGAGCGAGGCCATCAGCACTTTGCGCTTGTCAGTGCGCGTGAGGCGGTTGGCGATCTTCGCCGACGCGGTGGTTTTGCCCGAGCCTTGGAGGCCGGCCATCATGATGATGTTTGGCGGCTCGCCTTCGATCCGGAGCGGCACGGGCGCGCCATCGCCGCCCAGCATGTCCACCAGCGCGTCGTGGACGATCTTCACGACCATCTGCCCCGGCTTCACGGAGCGGACGACATCTTCACCCACCGCATCGACGCGGACCTTGGCGATGAAATCCTTCACGACGGGGAGGGCGACGTCGGCTTCCAGGAGCGCCACCCGCACTTCGCGGAGCGCGGCGTCGACATCGGCCTCGGTGAGCGCGCCGCGGCCGGTGAGGCGGTCGAACACCCCGCCTAGTCGTTCTGTCAGCGCTTCGAACATTCCAACTCCTTGTCCGCCGCCCGCAACGCAAAGCGGCCCGCCGGGCGATCACGCCGGGCAGGCGCCCCTGCCGGCCTCCAGGCTCAACATAGGGAGCCGTCGGGATAGGTGGAGCTTTGAGCCGCGGGCTTGCGGCGCGGCGAACCCTTAGGGCCCAAGGGCTTGCCGGTCAAACCGCAACTCGGTTCGCAAGCGGATTGGTTGCGGTATCCCGGCGCCTGTTAGGACAAAAACAAGGGCCGAATCAGTAGCCTTGCCCCAAACGAAGGGCGCCGGCGTGCACAACGCGTCAGGTAAAAAGGAAACGGCCAGCGGCTGGCGCGCGGAACTCGCGCGCCTTGGCGCGCTCGTGAAAGCTGAACCCGGCAGGACGCCGCCTGGCCCGCCGGTGATCCTCGGCGCGTTCCTTGCCGTTTGGCTCTTTGGCCGCGCCGACCTCGTGCAAGCGCTTTTGGCGCTTCTGGTCTGCGCCGTGGTGGCGATGGTGCTGTCCCGCTCCCGCCGCGAAGCCGATGCAGCCCGCGCCGAGGCGCAAGCGGCGCAGGCCAGATTGCGGGACATGGAGTTCGCGCTGCGCACAACGAGCCGGGTGACCTGGACGCTTAACGTGTTGGCGCGCCGGATCGATCATCCCGAGGCGCTCGAAACACTGCTGGGCGCGGTCCCGGCCTACGAAGACGCTTCATCGCCAGCGCCAAGCTTCATCCATCCCGAAGACGCCGCCGAAATGCGCCGTGCGCACGCGCGCTGCCTTTCGAGCGGCGAGTGCGGGCCGCTGCACCTGCGGTTCGTGCGCGCCGACGGCGAGATCCGCTGGGTGCGCTATGGGCTGAAGCTGACGCGCGACGAAGCAGGCGTCATCACGCGTGTGCATGCGGTGGCTTCGGACTTCACGAACTTCCAGGCGCGCGGGCAAGCGGTGGGCGACATGATCGCTCAAGCCGAACGCGATCTGGCGCAGACGCGCCCGGACCTTGAGCGCATGCTGCGCAGCATCGATGTGGCGATGGCGCCGAGCACCGTCACGTCCGACGTGACGCCCGCCGTGTTCGGCGAAAATCGGGGCTTTCAGCAAACGGCCGATCGCTTCGCGCGCATCCTCGCCGAGTACAACGCGCGGCGCGATGCGTTCTTCACGGCGCTCAACCATCTCAAGGTCGCGCGCCGCCAATCTGACATGTTGAGCCAGGTCGCCCATCACAGCGCGGACGCCATGCTGATCCTCGATGAGCGCGGCCACGTTGAGTGGATCAACGCCGCGTTCACACGCATGTCCGGTTACACGTTGGATGAACTGCAAGGGCGCCGCGCCGGCGAATTGCTTACCGGTCCACTCACCGACACCGAGGCGCTCAAAGCGTTTCGCGCGCGTGTCGAGGCGGGAGAGACGGCGTCTTGCGAAGTCATCAACTACGGGAAGGACGGCGCACCTTATTGGGTAGATTTCCGCGGCGCGGGGATCCGCTCGTCCGATGGCGTGGTGCGCCGCACGATCGGCGTCCAGCGTGACGTGACGGCGCGCAAGATGATGGAAGGCGCGCTCGAAGCCGCGCTCGAAGATGCGCGTCACGCCAGCGCCGCCAAGTCCGAATTCGTCGCGAACATGAGCCACGAGCTGCGCACGCCGCTCAACGCCGTGATCGGTTACGCGGAAATGCTCGAAGAAGAGCTGGGCGATAGCGAACTTGGCGAAGACGCAACCGCCATACGCGATGCAGCGCGCAAACTGCTTGCGCTGATCAATGAGCTTCTTTCGCTGGCAAAGTCCGTCGATGGCGATTCTGAGCATGAGGTTGAGGTGCGCAGCGCCGGCGCGCCGCGCATTCTGTTGATCGATACGGATGCAGCCAATCGCGACGCGGTTGTGCACACGGCGGCGCGCTTGGGCTTTGCCGCGATTGTCGCCGCGCCCACCGAAGCGGAGGCGCGCGCAAGCGAAATCGATCCGGCGCTGATTGTGCTGAATCTGGACACGCCCGGCGCGCTCGATCTGATGGCCGATCTGCGCGGCGATGCGCCGATCCTCACCGTGCAGGCGCGCGCGAACCGGTTGGCGGCGATCCAGGCGGGCGCGGCCGCGTGCCTCGATGCGCCGCTGGCGCGCGACGCGCTCGCCGCGGCGATGGCGCGCTACGCCAGAAAACGCGAGCGCCGCGACGAGGCGCCGCAGGCTCCGCCAATGATCGAAAACGCCAGCAAACAAGCGGCGAAAGCGCTGGCGAAGAAATCTGTCAAAAAAGAAACACAGCCCCGGCGCAAGACACGAACAAAGAGTTAACCGCGCCGCCCTAGAGAGGGCGCGGAGTTTTCTTGATGGCCCTGCCTTCTCACACTGGCGCTCTTGGCGCGCGCATGGCTATGCCGGCGCTGTGGCTCATGGCCTCCGTGCAAGCGTGCGCTGCCATTGGGCTCACCTTTGCGCAGCAGCCTGCGCTCGCGGCGCTGTGTGCATTGAGCGCATTCGGCGTCGGCTACGCCGCGCGCATGTCCGCGCATGCGCGACGCGAGATCGCGCTTGAGCGGGCGGCGTTACAGGAGGGCATGCGCGCGCTTGCCGCCGAACATGAGCGCATGACGGCGCGCGTTATCGCGCTCCGCCACGGTCAGACGCAGTTTCTGATGCAGATGAGCCACGAGCTGCGCACGCCGCTGAACGGCATGATCGGCTACGCCGAAATTCTGGAAGAAGATCTCACCGGCCAATTGCGTGCTGACGCTGCGCGGATCGGCGCGGCTGGCCGGCGCCTCATCTCGTTCTTCGATCATGTGCTCGATGTCGCCGCGCTCGATCTTGGCAGCGTCACGCTGAAACCGGAGCGCGCGCATCTCAAAGAGATGATTGAAGAAGTCGCCGCCATCCATTTCCCGATGGCTGCGGCGAACGACAACCGCATCGACTTGCATCTGGGCGCGTCGCCCGATGAGATCGAAGCCGATCCGCGCCGCCTGCGCCAAGCGCTGATGCACCTCGTGAACAACGCCTGCAAATTCACACGCCGCGGCATCATCAGCATCGAAGCCAAGCGTGTGGGCGATGACGTCGCCATCCGCATCCGCGACAGCGGCCCCGGCATCGATCCCGATCTCGTGGCGCGGCTGTTCGAGCCGTTCGTGCGCGGCGATGCGCGCCGGGCGCCGGACGGGGCGGGGCTTGGGCTCGCGATCGCACGCCGGCTCGCGCGCCTCATGGGCGGGGACGTTACGCTCGTCACCGCGCCGGGGCAGGGGGCGATCTTCACGCTCACCGCGCCGCTCGCCCCTGCTAAAACCGCCCGCGCGGCCTAGCGCTTCAGTGCCCCGGTCAATAGATAGGTCTCTGTTGAATAGAGGTCATCTATGGATGCGGGCCGGCTTCCGGCGTCGTCGCTCCCTACTTTGCGTCAGCTTCAGTTCCTGACCGCTATCCGCGCTCAGGGTAGCTTCGTCGCGGCAGCGGAGGCGGTCGGGGTGACCCAGCCGACGCTCTCGGCTGGCATCAAGGATCTGGAAGCCGCGCTCGGCGCGCAGCTGGTGGACCGGGGCCGCACGGGCGCGGTGCTGACCGGCGCGGGCGAGGAGGCGGCCGAGCGCGCGGCGCGGGCGCTCGCTGAGGTCGAAGAACTCGTCCGCACCGTGCAGGCCGCCGGCCGGCCTTTTGCGAGCACGTTCCGCTTGGGTGCGATCCCGACGATCGCACCGTTCCTGCTCCCGCGCGCGCTCCCAATGCTGCAGGACCGCTTCGCGCGTCTGCGGCTGCAGATGCGCGAGGATCAAACCAGCCGCCTGATCGACGCGCTGCGCGCGCGCACGCTCGATGCGGCGGTGATCGCACTGCCCTACGAAACGCCGGGCATCGAGACCGAGACGGTCGCGGAAGACGAGTTCTTGTTCGTCGGGCAACCCGGGCATCCGCTCTCGCACCGCAACGATCTCGCGCCCGAGCACTTGAAGGGCGAGAACCTACTGTTGCTCGAAGACGGGCACTGCCTGCGCGATCATGCGCTTAGCGTGTGCGGCGCAGCGCCAGGGCGCGCGAGCGGCGATGTGAGTGCGACGAGCTTGGCGACCTTGGTGCAGATGGTGGCGGGCGGGATGGGCGTGACGCTGTTGCCGCGCCTTGCCGCTGAAGGCGGCGCTGCGGCCGGCGCGAACGTCGCGGTGCGCCCGTTCAAGGATCCCGTCGTTGGCCGTGCGATTGGGAT
>CAZXNY010000227.1:0-4952 GCA_964642205.1 uncultured Caulobacteraceae bacterium | reverse complement strand
GGCGGCGTTGCGTGCGGCGAGATTCGCCGTTACGCAGGCCGCTTAGCATGACAATTCAAACTCTCGCGGACGATCGTTTGATCGTGGCGCTCGACGTGCCCACGCGCGCCGAGGCCGAAGCTATCGTTGAACGGCTCGGCGATCACGCCAGCTTCTACAAAATCGGCCTCCAATTGCTGGCGACCGAGGGCATGGCGATGGCGCGCGATCTGCGCGCGCGTGGCCGGCGCGTGTTCGCCGATTGGAAGCTGCACGACATTGGCGCGACGGTTGAGAAGGCTTCGGCCGCACTGGCGCAGACGGGCGCGTGCGATTTTCTCACGGTGCATGCGGAGCCGCAGGTGCTCGCGGCGGCCGCGCGCGGGCGCGGCGATGCGCCGATGAAGCTATTGGGCGTGACGGTGCTGACGAGCCTCACCGGGCAGGACCTTGGCGAGATTGGCTATGCCGTGCCGGTTGAGGTGCTGGTTGAGCGCCGCGTGCAGCAAGCGATCGATGCTGGCGCGGACGGCGTGGTGTCGAGCCCGCATGAGGCGCACATCGCGCGCCGCGTTGGCGGGCCGGATTTCTTGGTGGTGACGCCGAGCGTGCGGCCCGCCGGCGCGCCAGCGGATGATCAGGCGCGGTCCGCGACACCGCGTGAAGCAATCGAAAACGGCGCGAGCCACATCGTTGTTGGGCGGCCGATCACTGCGGCGGCGGATGCGCGTGTGGCGGTTGCGGCGATTGTTTCAGAAATGCGTGCGGCGCGTCGCGCAGCTTAGCGGCAAAGCGCAATGCGGACGCCGCGCGGCAGGCGCGTTTGGCTGTCGCCGCATGCGGCGCGCATTTGCGCTTGGGTGAGGCCGCGGGCGCTGGCGAGGTTGGCGCCGGAGAGATTGGCGCGGGTGAAGTTTACGCCTGTTACGTCAGCGCCGGCGAAGTCGGCGTTTTGCAACTGCGCGCGGGCGAGCGAGGCGCCGCGCAGATTGGCGCCGAGGAAGCTTGCGTCTTCCGCGTTGAGCGCCGTCATCACCGCGCGTGAGAGATCGGCCTGATCGAACGCGGCGTCGTTCGCTTGCGCTTCGCTAAGGTTGGCGCGCGCGAGTTCGGCGCGGCTCACGTCGGCGTTGTTCAGGATCGCTTCGGGAAATTGTGCGTCGTCGCATTTGGCTTCGACGAGGCGCGCATCGGTGAGGTCGGCGCCGGAGAAGTTCGCGCCTTCGAAGATCGTGCCCGAACCGTCGACGCGCACCATCACGGCGTTGGTGAAGTTGGCGCGGGCGAAGACGCCGTTGACGATGCGTGCGCCCGCCAAAAGGCGGCCGGAGAGGTCGCAGGCTTCGCAGACGCCGCCGTAACCGGGTTCGAGCCGCACCAGGCCCGCGCGCTCCGCAAACGCCGATGCGCCCCATAGCGCGCCACAAAGCGCGAGGGCGGCCGCGGCGAGGCGGGCGGCTAATCTCATTTGAGCATGCTCATCGGCGGGGCGGTTAATGGCATTTTCGCGGCGCCGCCAGTGAAAACCGTTTAACGGTGAGGGTTTAGTCCCTGATTTGGCACTGCGGGGGCCGATTTAGCGTGCGCAGGCGGACACAATCAGGCCAGCCGGAAGGGTCGTTGCGGGATCGCCGCAGGCCGCGTTGAGCTGGGTTTGGGTGAGGCCGCGCGCTTCGGCAAGGTCCGCGCCTGAGAGATTGGCGCCCGTGAGGTTCACGCCGCTCATGCGTGCGCCGGCGAGATAGGCGCCGACGAGCACGGCTCGCTCCATGTTGGCGCCGGTGAGGTTCGCGCCGGAAAGGCGCGCGCCGAAGAGGTTCGCGATCGAGAGGTCCGCGCCGGCGAAATTGGCGTTGTCGGCCTCGGTCAGCGAGAGATCGGACTGGCGAAGGCGCGCGCCGGCGAAGCTCCGCCCGCGCAGATCCATGTAGGAAAACTCGGCCTGGAACAGGTTGCAGCCCGCGCAGGAGCGCGCGCCGCTCCGCACGCCCGCGATCTGACCAGCGTTCTGCGCGAAGGCGGGCGCGGCGGCTGCGGCCAGCATGGCGGCGAAGACGACAAGGGCGATGACGCGTTTCATCGTGGTTCAAAATCCGTTTACGGCGCGAGGAATTGGGGGCCGCCTCGCACTTTGGGCGCCATGAGGCTGCGCGGCGACGCCACGGCAGGGCTCGCCAAGGCTGACGCGCACGTTAAGGTCCGCGCCAACAAGACGGAGGACGCCATGAAGGTGCTGGAAATCCAGGGCGCGTACGGGCTCGATAACCTCAAGATCGCCGAGCGGCCGGACCCGACGCCGGGGCCTGGGCAGATTGTCGTCGCGATGAAGGCGGTGAGCCTTAACTACCGCGACTGGATCACGGTGAGTGGCGTGTACGGCGGCTCTGCGCCGCTGCCGCTGGTGCCGTTCTCCGATGGCGCGGGCGTTGTCGATGCGGTGGGCGCGGGCGTGACGCGCGTGAAGGTTGGCGACCGTGTTACGTCCAACTTCTTCGGCGCGACGTGGATCGCCGGGCCGCCCATGCCGTACAAAATGGCCGGCGCTTTGGGTGGGCCGAACGATGGCTGCGCGCAGCAGAAGATGCTGATCAGCGCCGAGGGCGTGACGAAGTTTCCTGAGCACATGAGCTTTGTCGAGGCCGCGACTTTGCCGTGCGCGGCGCTGACAGCGTGGCGCGCGCTGTTGGTCGATGGCGGGCTGAAGGCCGGCGATGTGGCGCTGATGCAGGGCACGGGCGGGGTTTCGATCTTCGCGCTGCAGATCGCGAAATTGATGGGGCTGACGACGATCATCACGTCGTCTTCCGACGAAAAGCTCGAACGCTGCAAAGCGCTCGGAGCCGATCATGTGATCAATTACAAGACGACGCCCGAATGGGGCGGCGAAGCCAAGAAGATCACGGAGGGGCGCGGCGTCGATCTCGTCGTCGAAGTCGGCGGCTCGGGCACGCTGATGCAATCGATGCGCGCCGTGCGCCAGCAAGGGCACATCGCGATCGTCGGCATCGTGAGCGGGTTTGGCGGCGAGGGGCTCAATATGCTGCCGGGCATGCTGATCGGCAACAATGCGCGCATTCAGGGGCTGTCGGTGGGTTCGCGCGAACACTTCGAGGACATGAACCGCGCACTCACGCAGCATAAGACCAAGCCGGTCGTTGAGACGGTCTATCCGTGGACGAAGGCGAAGGAAGCGTTCGAGGACATGCAGTCCGGCAAGCACTTCGGGAAGATCGCGCTGACGATCGACTGACGCATGGCGATCGACTTCAAGAAGCTGCGCGGTGCACTGAAGGAACTCGCGCAAATGCCCGCGCCGTTCGAGGGCGGGTGTTTGTGCGGTGCGGTGCGTTATCGGTGCGAGGCCGCGCCGATCTGGAGCGGGCATTGTCATTGCGATGCGTGCAAGAAGCTCAGCGGCGCGCCGTACACGACGGCGTTCACGGTGATGGCGGATCGCTTTCACGTTCTGCAAGGCGAGGTGCTGACGTTCGCGCGCGGCGCCGAAAGCGGGCACGCGGTGCGCACGCAACGCTGCCGTGAGTGCGGGACGTGGGTGTGGGCGGAGCGGGACTCGCGCTCGGATTTTCGCGCCGTGCTGGCGACGACGCTTGATGACATGAATGCGCTGCCGATCGTCGGGCAGGCGTATGTCTCGCAGGCCTCGCCCTGGATCACGCTTGATCCGAACGTGACGCAGTTCCAGAGAATGCCGGAAGACGAGCTGCCGCCGCCGCGCTGAAGGGCGCGTACTGAACGCTTCGTTTCCGCGGCCCGCTCACCTGGAGCGCGCACGATGAAGATTCTGGAAGACGGGTTCGAGACAGAGTTCAACGTCGCGCTTGCGCCGGACGAGGTGTGGCCGCTGATCGCATTTGCGCCGGAGAACAAGAGCACGTCCGCCGCGGATGCGCCGCGCGGCGCGCAAGTCTGGCTGCCAGGCTGGGAGATGACGGGCGAAATTCGTGAGGCTGTGCGCAGCAAAAGGCTCGTGCTGCGCAAGGATGCGTTTCCCTGCAAGGGCACGGAGATTGTGATCGCGCTTGAGGCGGACGGCGCCGGCACGCGCGTGCGGCTCGCGCAGACCGACTTTGCCGCGAATGCGAACATTCCGCTTGAGGCGCTCGCGCTCGGCGCTGATTTCATCTTTCGTGATTTCGCGCTGTTTCTGGAAACGGGAATTGTTGCTGGCCGCCACATGAACGCGTGGATGACGCCGTTTGGCGCGGACACGCGCGAGATGGCGTCAGGCTTGCGCGTCGAAAGCGTTCAGCTCGACACGCTCGCGGGCCGAGCGGGGCTGAAGGCGGGCGATCATTTGTTGACGCTTGCGGGCGCCAACGTGGTGACGATGCGCGATCTGACGACGGCGTTGCGCACGCAGCGCGGCGCAGAGCGTGTGGAGATCGCGTGGGTGCGCGGGCGCGAGCGGATGGTTGGGTTCGGGAGCTTCTAGGCGTCAGCTCGTTTTTGCGGCCGCGCTCTCGCCGCAGGCGGCGCACACGAGCGTCGCGGCGTCGACCACGAAGTGCTCGCAATGCGGGCAGGGATCGGCGGAATAGGACGGGCCGTTCGATTTGGCGCGCTGGCGCTGCGGCTCTTCCTTGCGCTCTTTCGTCGGTGGCTTGGGCGTTTCGGGTGCGCGCGGTTTGAGGACCACGAGATTGTCCGGCGTTGCGCCGCCGCGGGCAAAGCCGTGGCTGATGAGGCGCGCGGCGGTTTCCGCTTCGATGGCGTGTTTGCCGATGCCATCGCCGCGCGCTTCGAACGGATCGACGTGGGCGAGATCGCTGCGGTCGAGATACGAAACGGCGAGTTCGCGGAAGATGTAATCGAGCGTCGATGTGGCGTGGCGGATGGTGTCGTTGCCTTTCACTTCGCCTGACGGCTCAAAGCGCGTGAACAGGAACGCATCGACATATTCTTCGAGCGGGACGCGATATTGCAGGCCAATGGAGATCGCGATCGCGAAATTG
>CAZXNY010000226.1:0-4953 GCA_964642205.1 uncultured Caulobacteraceae bacterium | reverse complement strand
CGCCGCGATATCCGCCGCCGCCGCCGCGGCCACCGCCGCCGCCGCCATAGCCGCCACCGCCGCCGCCGCGATAGCCACCGCCACCGCCGCCACCAAAGCTGCCGCCGCCGCCGAAGCCGCCGCCCGGCGGTTCGCTGGAGCCGCCAAAATCTTCGCGCTCGCGTCCGCGCTTGCGCTCTCTCTTCTTGCTGTCGTCGTTGTCGTCGCTGCCGTTATCGAAATCGTCGTCGAAGCTCATTCCACTGGTCCTAGTAAGCGCTTGGCGCGTCCGCCAATACGCTGTGCCGCGGGCGTGCGAACGCCCGCTTCAAATCGCGACTGTCAGCATGTGTGAGGGGAGAGGAAGTCTGCCGCACGCTGCGGGTCATCGCACCTTGCCGGCGACATGCCGGCTTTTCGCACCTTGGCTTATGTCGAAGCCGGATCGGCCGCGCAAGGGTAATTCCGCACGCTTACGCGGGTTTCACCTCGGCCCGCCGTTCCTGCGCGGCGACGATGCGGGAGACGACAAAGGCGCCGATGAGTTTGGAGGCGATGCCAGTGAGCACCGTGCCCCATGCGAAGATCCCCGGCACCACGAACGAGGCGAGGTAGATGAACACCACCTGGTCGAGCGGGGCCGAGAACGTGGAGGAGATCATGATCCGCTGCGAAAGCGGCCGGTTCGAGAAGGTGTAGACCGCCCAATCGACGGTTTCGGAAATCAGAAACGCCACGCCCGAGGCGACGACGACCACGATCCAGGACGTCAACGTCGACAGCACCAGCCCGACGACCATGAACGCCAGAACCCAGTTCTTGACCTGGCGCTGGGCGAGGTCGCGCACCACAAGCACAAGGCCGGTGACGATCGCGAGCGGCTGAAACTGCCCCCCGCCAAACGCGGCCGGGATATCCGCGGTCGGGACCGCCGCGAACGACCAATTGATGATCGGCATCAGCGCGACGTAGAGCGGGACCCACGCGGCCTCCCATGTCGCGACCGCGAAGAACCCGAGCACCAACGCGCAATAGCCGTAGACGGGCACGGGATTGTCCCCGGTCCGGCTAGCGCCGCCCAGGAAGTGCCAATCGATCAGGAAAACGGCGAGGCCGGCGAGCGCGTAGCCGGCCGTCCAAAACTTGCGCTGCACGCCGGCGATGAGCGCGATGACAAGCGCGCAAATCGGCATGGCGTATTGGGGCTGTTGGAGAAATTCGAGCCCGGCTTTGATCGCGTCCATGTCCGGGACGATGGCGCGAGGCGCTGGGGAGGTAAAGCGGGTTCGGGCCTAATCGGACCGGGCAAAGAAAAGGGCGGCCCTTGCGAGCCGCCCTCGTTGTTTGCGGTGCGCCCGCGCCTACATCGCGGCGAGGCGGAGCATGCGGCGCAGTTCGTCGGGCTGTTGGTCCGTGCGGCGGCGGCGCGCTTGGCTCGGCTGGTAGGCGAGACGCGCGTGATCGGCGCAATACGGGCCGGCGCAGGCGTCGCGGCCGCAGAACGCGAAGTCCGCATCCGGCGGATCGCCGATCGGGAATTTGCACATGGAATCCGTGAGCGTGAGCACCGAGACGGTCGTGCCGTCTTCACGGCGGAGCGGCTCGAGCGCCGGGATCATCACGGTCGGCTGGCTCGGCGAGCCGACGCCGCCAAGCGCGTTGCGAAGGCGCGGCGCGGAGGGGCCGGTCAGCGGACGCGCCGGACGCGCGGTGCGGACCGGGCGCTTGGCTGGGCGAGACGGCGTGGCGCGGCCGGCCAGACCCAGCCGGTGCACCTTGCCGATGACGGCGTTGCGGGTGACCCCGCCCAATTGCTTGGCGATCTGGCTCGCGGAGAGCCCTTCGGTCCAAAGCTTCCTCAGGAGAGAGACCCGTTCGTCGGTCCAGCCCATGTTCAATGCCCCTGATCCAATCGCTCTTGCGAGCGCCAGCCGACTCGCTTTCTTAGCGAGACATCCCAAAGTATGGTGCCAGCGACTTCTTCGGGGCACAAGGGCTGGTATCCACAGAGTGAGTCGGTATCCCCAAAAGGGGTAATCAACTCACAGGGAACTCCAGCCTCGCCAACTCTGTGGAGAACGCGCGCGGGCCTTTGCTGGCGCGGCTTTCCAGGCGATGGTTAAGACTACCGGTCATAAATCTTAAGAATCGGTGAAGGACGCAGTTGATGGACACGCACACGCTAGAGCCGGTGATCGTGACGGCCGAACGGCCGGGCGGGAGCCGCAGCTTTGTGGTGCGCAGCTACCAGGCGTGGAATTGGCTGGGTCTGCAGACGCTGATCCAGCGCGAGGTCCGGCGGTTCCTGAAGGTCTGGCAGCAGACGCTGATCGGGCCGCTGATGTCGACGCTGCTGTTCATGATGGTGTTCTCGTTCGCGTTCCCGAACCGCAATTGGTCGGACACGGCGATGCCGTACGCCTGGGGCCTCGCGCCCGGGCTCATCATGATGGGGATCCTGACCAACGCGTTCCAGAACACATCGTCCTCCATGGTGCAGGCCAAGCTGATGGGGATTTCGATCGATTTCCTGATGCCGCCGATCTCCTCAGTGGAGCTGACGATCGCCTTCATCACGGGCGCGGTGATCCGCGGGATCGCGGTAGGGATCGCTTCGGTGGCGGCGGTGGCGGCGTTCGCGAACGTCATCCCGGTCCACCCATTCGTGGCGGTCTATTACGCATTCATCGCGGCGGTGATCTTTGCCGCGATTGGGCTGATCGGCGGGATTTGGGCCGAGAAGTTCGATCACATCGCGGCGTTCACGACGTTCGTCATCACGCCGCTGACGATGCTCTCGGGCACGTTCTACAGCGTGGACGCGCTGCCGCCGGCGCTCTCGTTCCTGCTGCACTGGAACCCGGTGTTCTTCCTGATCGATGGCTTCCGTTACGGCTTCATCGGGGAGGCGCATTCGGATTTGCTCACGGGCGTGCTGTTCACCGGTGCGCTGGCGGTCGGGCTCTCCTGGGGCGCCTGGGCGATGCTCAAGAGCGGGTACGGCCTCAAGGCATAAGTTGAAGGCGTAAGCGGAATTCTGTAAGGGCTGAGATATGGCCGTTGCGCTCACTCTCTCGCTCGCTGGCGCGCTCATCGCCGCCGCGCTCGTGGTGGGTGCGGCCGCGCGCGCCGAGCGGCGCGTGCCAGTCCGTGTTCGCGCGCGCCGAACCAGCGGCGTCTCCGACCGGCGCAACTAGCGCCTGGACGCGCTTTGACGCCGGCGCGCCGTAGCTCTCTTCTTTCCGTACTGTTTCAGCACGAAGGGCCCACTCGGCCATGACCGACAATTCCCACGTACTTCCTGTTTATGCGCCCGCCGACGAAGTGTTCGTGCGCGGCGAAGGCGCCTGGCTCTTCACCGAGAAGGGCGACAAGTACCTCGACTTTATCGCCGGCATCGCGGTGAACGCGCTCGGGCACGCGAACCCGAAGCTGACGGCCGCGCTCACCGAGCAGGCCGGCAAGCTCTGGCACCTCTCGAACATGTTCAAGATCGAAGGCCAGGAGCCGCTCGCGGACGCGTACTGCCGCGATAGCTTCGCCGATGTGGTGTTCTTCACCAACAGCGGCACCGAAGCGATCGAAGGCGCGCTCAAGATGGCGCGCAAGTTCCACGCGGCGAACAATCAGCCAGAACGCATCGACATCATCGGCTTCAAGGGCGCGTTTCATGGCCGGAGCTACGCGGCGGTGAACGCGGCGGGCAACGATAGCTATCTCGATGGCTTCGGTCCGCGCCTGCCGGGCTACAAGCACGCCGAGATGAACGATCTCGCCAGCGTCGAGGCGCTGATCGATGCGAAGACGTTCGGCGCGATCATCATCGAGCCGGTCCAAGGCGAAGGCGGCGTGCGCGCCGCGACCGAGGAATTTTTGAAGGCGCTGCGCGCGCTCTGCGACAAGCACGGCGCGTTGCTCATTCTCGATGAAGTGCAATGTGGCGCGGGGCGCACGGGCAAGCTCTGGGCGCATGAATGGGTGGGCGTGACGCCCGACATCATGTGCGTGGCGAAGGGCGTGGGCGGCGGCTTTCCGCTTGGCGCGTTCCTCGCAACGCGCGAGGCGGCCAAGGGCATGGTGCGCGGCACGCATGGCTCGACCTATGGCGGCAATCCGCTCGCGATGGCTGTGGGGCGCGCGGCGTACGCGGAAATCTCCAACCCGGAATTTCTCGCGCGCGTACGGGATATTTCGAACCACCTTGGCCAAGCGCTCGAAGGCTTGAAGGACCGGCATCCGGAGCTGGTTGTCGAACTGCGCGGCAAAGGGCTGTTGCGCGGCATCAAGCTGACGGTCGATCCAAAGCCGCTCCAGACCGCGGCGCGCGCGTACAAGCTGCTGGTAGGCGTTGCGGGCGACAACGTGCTGCGGATCGCGCCGCCGCTCATCATCGATGAAGCGCAGATCGGCCAAGCGATCGACACGCTCGACAAGGTGTTGGCGCTTCAAATGGCGAAGGCCGGGGCATGAGCGCGCGGCATTTCCTGGACATCGCGCCGCTCTCGACCAACGACCTCCGCGCCATTCTCGACGAAGCGCACCGGCGCAAAGCCGAACGCACGGGCATGCCGAAAGGCGCGCCCGATGCGGATGCGCCGCTCGAAGGGCACGCCCTGGCGATGATCTTCCAGAAGAACTCGACACGTACGCGCGTCTCGTTCGACATCGGCATGCGTCAGCTCGGCGGGCAGACGATCGTGATGAGCGCGAACGACATGCAGCTCGGCCGCGGCGAGACCATCGCCGACACCGCGCGCGTGCTCTCGCGCATGTTCGACGCCGTGATGATCCGCGCCAACGCGCATCAGGATCTGCTCGACTTCGCCGAAGCCTCAGATGTGCCGCTGATCAACGGCCTCTCCGACCTCTCTCATCCGTGCCAGATCATCGCCGATCTGATGACGGTGGAAGAGCGGCTTGGCGATCTCGCCGGGCGCACGATCGCGTGGGTAGGGGACGGCAACAACGTCTGCA
>CAZXNY010000225.1:0-4956 GCA_964642205.1 uncultured Caulobacteraceae bacterium | reverse complement strand
CTGCGCGGCCCGCGCAGCCTGCGCATCGCGCTCGATGGCGTGATCGATTAGAGCGGCTTGAGGCCGAGCCGGGCGAGCTGCACGATTTCGCGCGCGATCTCATCGCGTTCGATCGGGTCGGGCGCGCCGTACCATTTGGGCAGCCATTCGAAGAAGGCGGGACGCATCGCGAGCAGCGCGCGCGAAATGCCGGGCCGCACCGTGCCTTCCTTCTGACCGGCGCGGTAGATTTCGAGATAGGTGTTCATGAGCTTGGTGGCGGCGCGGTTGATCTCGGCGCGCACGGGCGTCGGCAAGGCTTCGAAGCCGGCGAGCGGCGCGAGAGGGGAGATGTCCTCACGCAGATGCGCTTCCGTCGTTGCGTGTGCTGTGGCGCTCAGCGCCTCGATGCGGCTGCCTTGGTAGGTCTTCCCGCGATCGGCGACGTGCTGAAACAGGCGAAACGCGCGGCGATAGCATTCGACGACGAGTGTCTCCTTGTCGCCGACATTGTGGTAGATCACCTTCTTGGTGACGCCGATGCGCAACGCGATCTCTTCCAGCGATGTCGCGTCCACGCCCTTGAGATTGAAGAGCCAAGAGGCCGAGGCGAGCAGCGCTTCCTGCTTCGCCGCCGCCAGCGCGGAGGCGTCGAACACGCGATCGATCGGCACTTCGATGCTGGAGAGCGAGATCGGCTGATAATCCAGCGTTTCTGTGCGTTCGGTCGCCGTGCCGAAATCCAAGGTCGCCTTGATGCCGGCGACGAGATCCTGATGCGAGAGCGGGTTGTTGGTGTTCCAGCGGCGCGCCAGCGGAATCCACGACACCAGCCCGACGATCGCCTGCGCCACCACTTGGCTGCGGCAGGGCCGCACATCGCCGCGGCGAACGCCGGTGTCGAGCACGTGGCAGATCTGCGCCATCACGGCCTCGTAGAGCCCAAGGATGGTGGCGCGTTGATCGGGGCGCAGATAGGCCGTTTCGCTCAGCGCTGCGATCTCCGGTTCGTCCTGGCCGACCATGCCGTCCACAAACGCTTCGATGATCGCGTGCGGATTAGGGCCTTTGCTCGTCGCTTCATTGAGGCGGCGCGCCATGATCTCGCAGGAGCGGCGATAGGATTGGAAGACGAGGTCTTCCTGATCCTCGAAATAATAATAGAGCGCCGCGCGCGAGACGCCGACGCTTTGGGCGATCTGCGCCAGCGACGTTTGCGAGATGCCGCGATGGTTGAGCGCCTTGGCGGCCTCCTCCAGCACGAGGGCGCGCTTGGCGCCGCGGTCGGCGCGGCTCAGCGGTGGTGCGGGTTTCGGCGCTTTCATGATGCTGGGGTCTCACGGCAAGTTTATCACGTCAACGGGACAAGTTGCACCGAGGCGTCAAATCGCTTGACAGACTTTGACGGGATGATGATGCTTTGCCCCGAAATGTAAAAGCCGGCCCGAAGCCGGTCGAGGAAACGACGAGGGCAGGGTGCGGCTGGCCGCACCCTTTCCGGATCATCGTGTGCTGCGTGTGGGGCGGGCTACGGCTCTGCGCGCACGCAAGGAGGGCCGTCCGCCGCGCGCGGGCCGCCAAAAGGGGGAAAGCATGCGGCGTAGCTATCGCAATCTGTTGGCTGTCTCGGGCCTTTTTTTCGCGGCGGCGGCGCCCGCGTTCGCGCAGGCCGCCGATGACGACGAAATCATCGTGACGGCGCAAAAGCGCGCGGAAAGCGTGCAGAGCATTCCTGCCTCGATCACGGCGGTGGGCGCCGAGGCGCTGGAGGAGCGCGGCATCGCGCAGGTGCAGGATCTGCAATTCCTCGTGCCGAGCTTTCAGGCAGGCAAGCTCTTGGGCGCGACGGCGATCGCGATCCGCGGCGTCGGCCTCAATCAAGGCGCGCCGGGCGTCGCCGTGCACGTCGACGGCGTCTATCAGCCGCGTCCAGCGATGGGCGATTTGGCCCAGGTCGATCTTGAGCGCGTGGAAGTGCTGCGCGGCCCGCAAGGCACGCTCTATGGCCGAAACGCCAATGGCGGCGCGGTCAATTTCATCACGCGCGCACCGACGGACGAATTCGGCGGCGAGGTCAGCGGCAGTTTCGCGACGTTCGAGGAATTGCGTCTACGCTCCATCCTCAACATGCCGGTGAGCGATCGCGTTTCGACGCGGCTCGTGCTTGATTATTGGAATCGCGAGGAAGGCTTCGTCGAAAACGTCACGCCGACCGGCCCCGATCTCGACAAGGGCGAGACGATTTCCGGCCGCTTCCGGCTGCGGGCGGAACTGACGGACGCGCTCACCTTCGATCTCAGCCTGCAAGGGCTGCATCAGAGCGGGCCGCTTTCTTATTTCACGCTGTATAACGCGCCGACGGCCACGGCGATTGGGCTCAATCCGTATCTCGCGGGCGCGATCGTGCCGCTGCAGCCGCATCTCACGGCCGCGAACGACCGCAGCGATTCAAGCCGCAGCTTCTCGGCGGTGACGGGCACGTTCACCTGGGATCTCGGCAATGTGGAGCTCAAATCCATCACGGGCTGGACCCGCTTCATGGATGATTTCCACACCGACTCGGATGCGACGCAGCTCAGCGCGTTCCCGCAATATAATCACAACGTGGCCGAGACGCTGACGCAGGAGCTCAATCTGACGGGCACGGCCGGCCCGCTCGATTGGGTCGCCGGCCTCTATTACATGGACGATCAATCGACCCAGTATCTGTTCTATGATTTCCAACTCGGCATCTTCCCGCTGCCGGCGGGCAGCTATCTCGAGTTCAATACGCCGAAATACGACACGGTGGCGTATGCCGCGTTCGTGGACGGTACGCTGAATGTCAGCGAACGGTTCCGGCTGCTCGCGGGCGTGCGCTATTCGCGCGACGAGCAGTCGGTGACGCAGCAAAACGAGGCAGGCGCGTTGATCGGCGGGGTTCAGTTCCCGTTCCTCATCACGTGCCCGCTGCAGACCAACGATCTGACGTTTGAATCGGTGACGCCGCGCGCGGGTCTGCAATATGAGCTCGCCGAGCAGCAGAACGTCTATTTCACCTATTCGCGCGGCTTCAAATCCGGCGGCATCAATTTCAGCGCCTGCAACAACCGGTTCCAGCCGGAAGAGATCACGTCGTTCGAGGCCGGGTATCGGAGCCGTCTGTTCGGCAATGCGCTGACGCTCAATGCGTCTCTGTTCCACTACAAATATGACGATCTGCAGCTGTCGCAGGTCGTGGGGCTCACCTCGCTGGTGCGCAACGCGGCCGGCGCGGAGGTGAACGGGCTTGAAGTGGAGACGGTGTGGAGCCCGGACGAGCATTGGACGATCAACGCCAATCTCTCGCTGCTCGACGCGACCTACACAGAGTTCGTGAACATCGACTCGCTCGCGCCGCTGCTCGGCCCGCAGGACGTCGCCGGCAACAATCTCAACAACGCGCCGGAATCCTCGCTCAATCTTGGCCTCAATTATCGCTGGACGGAAACGGCGTTCGGGCAATGGTCTGCGCGGCTCGATGCGAGCTATCGCGACACGACCTATTTCCGCGAGTTCAACAATCCGCTGGATTCGCAAGCCGCCTACACGATCCTCAATGCGAACCTGATCTGGAACAGCCCGCAGGACGCTTACGCGGTGCGCATCTTCGGAACGAACCTCACCGATGAGGAATACATCGCGCGCATGGGCTCGTCGGACAATTTCGGATCGCGCTATGTGAGCTGGGGCGCGCCGCGCCAGATGGGCGTGGAGGTGCGCGCGCGGTTTTGAACGCCACAAGACTCAGTCTGCCTTTCCTCCCCGATTGGCAGGACGCCTCGGTCGCCAGGATCACATTGTCGTGGCGGCCGCTCTTTGATTGCTGGCCAGTGGGGAGGGCGCGATTCGAGCCGACGCTGGCCGCTTGCGCAACGCTGCTGCGGCGACTCGGCACAGTCGGTCACTACTTACGCTAACGCGAACACCGGCAAGGCGTACCCATCTTCGGCCTCCAAAAACTTGACCTTGACCTTTTGTCCGATGCGAACACCTTCCACGTCGCAATCTACGATGTTCGTGAGCATCGAGACACCTTCGTCGAGCGTGACATAGGCGATGACATAGGGAGGCTTCGCTTGCCGCGTGATCGAATAACTGTAGATCACAGCATTGCCAGAGGCCACAATGAAACCTGTGTCCTCCGAGAAGCAGTGCGGACAAATGGCGCGTGGATAGTGGTGCGCTTTGCCGCATGCGTTGCATAACCGGATCAGCAGTTGCCCTCCGGCGGCGCCTTCCCAGTAGGGTTTGCTCTCATGATTGACCGCGAGTTTGATTTTGCTTTTCTGGACGGTGCTCATGCGTCTTCATTCCCAAGAATAACGGTTGCGCTACCCATACGCGATCCAAGCAGACCGCCGGTGCCATGTGCTAGAGCGATGTCGCAATTTGGAACCTGAACTTTCGGATGGGCTTCGCCGCGGATCTGACGGACCGCTTCTAGGATTTTTGTCATGCCTCCGCGATTGCCCGGGTGGTTGCTACACAATCCGCCGCCATCCGTGTTAACGGGCAACTTGCCGACACCAGAAATCAGATTGCCATCCGAGACGAACCTTCCACCGTCGCCCTTTTTACAGAAGCCGAGATCTTCAAGCGTCTCCAGTACAGTAATGGTGAAGGAGTCGTAGATTGAAGCATACTTGATGTCGGCGGGCGTGAGTCCCGCCTCGTCGAAAGCGTTGGGACCGCTCCAGCGCGCGCCAGAATAGGTCAGGTCGATCATGCCCGCCGCGACGTGTTTGGGCGCTTCGCCCGCGCCGAGAATCTTTACCCGGGGGCGCTTCAGCGACTTCGCCACCTCGGAACTCGCCATCACAATACCTCCGCCGCCATCGGTGATGACGCAACAGTCGAGCCTATGCAAAGGGTCGGCGATCATGGGCGACCTGATGACATCTTCCACCGTCACGACATCGCGCAGCCTATCATATTCATTGTGCTGGGCGTGGTGCG
>CAZXNY010000224.1:0-4963 GCA_964642205.1 uncultured Caulobacteraceae bacterium | reverse complement strand
CGTCAGCGCTTCCTTGAACGCCACCGCCTTCGCCGCGATCACGTGCATCAGCGGCCCGCCCTGGATGCCAGGGAAAACCGCGCTATCGACCTTCTTGCCGATATCGAGGTCGTTCGAGAGGATCATGCCGCCACGCGGCCCGCGCAGCGTCTTATGCGTCGTCGTGGTTACGACATGCGCGTGCGGCAGCGGGCTCGGGAAGACGCCGCCGGCCACGAGCCCGGCGAAGTGCGCCATATCCACCATGAAATACGCGCCGACCGAATCCGCGACCTCACGGAACTTCGCAAAATCGATCACGCGGCTATAGCCGGAGCCGCCCGCGATGATGAGCTTGGGTTTGCACTCTTGTGCGATCTTCGCGAGTTGATCGTAGTCGATCAGCTGCGTCTCGGGATCGACGTTGTACGCGACCGGTTTGAACCACTTGCCCGATTGATTGACGTTCTTGCCGTGCGTGAGGTGGCCGCCTGAACCAAGGTCCATGCCCATGAACGTGTCGCCAGGCTGCATCAGCGCGAAGAACACGGCTTGGTTGGCTTGGCTGCCCGAGTTCGGTTGCACGTTCGCCCACGCGCAATCGAACAGACGCTTGGCGCGCTCGATCGCCAGCCGCTCGACGACATCGACGTGTTCGCAGCCGCCGTAATAGCGCTTGCCCGGATAACCCTCGGCGTACTTGTTGGTGAGCACCGAGCCCTGCGCTTCCAGCACAGCGCGGGAGACGATGTTCTCAGACGCGATCAGCTCGATCTGGCGCTGCTGGCGGTCGAGTTCGGCGCGGATCGCGTCCTCGATATCGGGGTCGGCCTTGCCCAGAGCAGCCTCGAAAAACCGGTCACGTTCTGCTGCGGCGCGTCCTGCGGCTTGGCTCATGGGCGATCCTTTGATTCCGTTCGCGGCGTTCTAACGGCCCCCGCGCGGCCTGAGAAGGTCATCCCGCCAAGCGCCACAAGCAAAGGCAGAGATGACTGGGTGCTATTTAATACCAATTCGCGCCTGCAGCGAAGCACTCCTTACATAAGTACCCGGTGGAATACTTGCGCCCCAAAGAGCCCAATGCATATAAACATAAGCGGATGGGACGAGTGTTTTGGGGCTAAAGGCGAAGTTATGCGCGACGACGACTTGGATGATCTCACGGCTACTGACGAAACACTGCGCCTAACGACTGACATCGTCGCTTCTTTCGTCACCAACAATAAAATCGCGGCCAATGAGCTGCCTGAGCTGATCCGCGCCGTCCACCGCACAGTTGGCGCGCTGGCGAACGGAGAAGAGGACAAAACCCACGAAAAGCCGAAACCTGCGGTTCCCGTGAACAAGTCTATCCATAACGATTACATCGTCTGCCTTGAGGACGGTAAGCGTCTGAAAATGCTGAAGCGTTACTTGCGCTCAACTTATGACATGTCGCCCGAGGATTACCGCAAGCGCTGGGGCCTGCCGCCCGACTATCCAATGGTCGCGCCCGCCTACGCCGCCCGCCGGTCCGAGTTCGCCAAGCGCATCGGCCTAGGACGCGGCGTCCGCCGGAAGGACTAGGCCTCGCTCTAGGCTGTTCAGACCAGTTTTCCGGGTCTTTTTGCAGTTGGGCTTGACCCAGCTTGGGTCGAGAGCAGGCGCTCCAGTTTTCGAAGGGCCAGCGCCTCCAAATCGGCGCGCGCCGCGTTCGCGGGCCCCTGGATGATGGCCTCGGCGCCCGTTTCCACATCGACGGCCGCGCAACGCGCGACGCCCCCGATCTGGGTGATTTCGAAGATGACTTCGCGGGGCGCCCCGCCCGACACTACGCCGCCCGGTTCCGGACCGGCTCGGCCCACACGGCCTTCATGGCCGTTACGAGCGCTTCCATCAGCGCATCGTCGTGGAACGGCGAAGGCGTGAACCGCAACCGCTCGGTGCCGCGCGGCACCGTCGGGTAGTTGATCGGCTGCACGTAAACGCCGTGCTCCAGGAGCAATTTGTCGGACAGCTCCTTGCAGCGGTTCGCATCGCCAACAAGCACCGGCACGATGTGCGTCGTCGATGACGGCATCACGGGCAGGCCCGCTTCCAGGAAGAGCTGCTTCAGCCGCTCCGCGCGCTCGGCGAGCCGGTCGCGCATGTGCGGGCACGCTTTGACGATGCGCACGCTTTCGAGCGCGGCCGCCGCGATCGAAGGCGAGAGCGAGGTCGTGAAGATGAAGCCCGGCGCCGCGAGGCGGATCGCATCGATCGCCGTCTTCGGGCCAGTCACGTAGCCGCCCATCGTGCCGAACGCTTTCGCCAGCGTGCCCTCGATGAAATCGACGCGGTGCATCACGCCGTCGCGTTCGGCGACGCCGCCGCCGTTTTCGCCGTAGAGGCCAACGCCGTGCACTTCATCGAGATACGTCATCGCGCCGTAGGCTTCGGCGATGTCGCAGATCGCGCCAATCGGCGCGACGTCGCCGTCCATCGAATAGACGCTTTCGAACGCGATCAGCTTGGGCGCATCGGCCGGCGCTTCGTTCAACACGCTTTCCAGGTGCTGGAGATCGTTGTGGCGGAAGATGCGGACTTCGCACTTGGCGCGCTTGATGCCCTCGATCATCGAAGCGTGGTTCAGCGCGTCGGAAAAGATCCAGAGGTTCGGAAAGAGCTTCGCGAGCGTCGAAAGCGTCGCATCGTTCGACACGTATCCGGACGTGAAGAGCAGCGCGCCCTCCTTGCCGTGCAGCGAGGCGAGTTCGGCTTCGAGATCGACGTGGTAGCTCGTCGTGCCGGAAATGTTGCGCGTGCCGCCCGAGCCAACGCCCACGTCTTCGATCGCGGCGTGCGCGGCTTGCAGCACTTCGTCGTTCTGCCCCTGGCCGAGATAATCGTTCGAGCACCAAACCACGATTGGCTTTTCGCTGCCGTCGGGAAGCCGGAGGCGCGCGTGCGGGAAGCGGCCGCGGTCGCGCTTGATATCGGCGAACACGCGATAGCGGCCTTCGTCGCGGATCGCGGTGACCGCTTCTTCAAACACCTGCGCGTCTTCGGCTCTCATGGCGCTTCTCGTTGCGCTCGCGTTGTTGCGAGCTATTCTCAAATAAATCAGGGCGTCGCCGGATCGTACCAGCGTCGCGCGGCATATGCACCTGTGCGGCCCCTTATCCAATGAGGCGCGACCGCACACGCGCTATAACCGTCGTCACGTTAGCGCCGGCCGTGCGGGCCCGCGCGTCGATTTTCTCTATCGCGTCCATCGGCGCGGTCACTTGAGCCGGATCAATATGAGCTTTTCCGCCGCCTACCCCGCCGTCCGCCCGCGCCGTTTGCGGCAAGCCGATTGGACACGTCGCCTGGTGCGCGAAAACCGGCTCGGGCCGGATGACCTGATCTGGTCTGTCGTTGTGCACGACAAGAAGGACAACGAACCGGTCGGCGCGATGCCAGGCGTATCGCGGCTTTCGGTCGAGGGCGCGGCGGAAGCGGCGCGCACGGCGCGCAAGCTCGGTATACCCGCGATCGCGATCTTTCCGCACATCGACGGCGCCCTCAAAGACAACGCCGGCACGGAAGCGACCAACCCTAAGGGTCTCGTCTGCCGTGTCATCCGCGCCATGAAGGACGCGGCGCCAGAGGTTGGCCTGATGGTCGATGTCGCGCTCGATCCGTTCACGGATCATGGCCACGACGGCGTTCTGAAAGACGGCGTCATCCTCAACGACGAAAGCGTGCGGCGCCTCGTCGATCAGGCGATGGTCCAGGCCGACGCGGGCGCCGACATCATCGCCCCGTCCGACATGATGGATGGCCGCATCGGCGCGATCCGCGTTGCGCTCGAAGACGCCGGAAAGACCGACACGCTGATTATGAGTTACGCGGCGAAATACGCGTCGGCGTTCTACGGGCCGTACCGTGAAGCCATCGGCTCGGCCAAGGCGCTGAAGGGCGACAAGAAGACGTACCAGATGGACTTCGGCAACGGCGATGAAGCGCTCAAGGAATGCGCGCTCGATGTCGCCGAAGGCGCCGACATGCTGCTCGTAAAGCCGGGCCTCCCGTATCTCGACATCGTGTGGCGCGTGAAGGAGGCGTTCAAGCTGCCGACCTTCGCGTTCCAGATCAGCGGCGAATATTCCATGATCAAGGCCGCCGCTGCGAATGGCTGGCTCGAGGAAGACCGCGCCATCCTCGAAACGCTCGGCGCCTTCAAACGCGCTGGGGCCGACGGGATCGTCACCTATTTCGCGCCCCGCGCAGCGGAACTGCTGCGCAGCTGAGGGCGGCCGGGTAACCCAAAAGCGGCGCAGGCGCGTATAGGGTCTTGAGGAGTTGCGGATGCCCGATCGCTATAGCCTGCCCGAATCCGAGGTCACGCCGAAGGACCTTTATCTGCGGCGCCGCGAGTTCATCGTCGCTGGCGCGGGGCTCGCGGCGTGTTCGCCCGCAACGCCCGCCTCGGCGACGCCCCTCACCGCGCGCGCCAGCGCCTATTCCACCGATGAGCCGCGCACGACACGCGAGGCCGTCACGACCTACAACAATTTCTACGAGTTCGGCGTCGATAAGGCCGATCCCGCCCGCAACGCAGGCCGCCTCACCACGCGCCCGTGGACGGTGCGCGTCGATGGCCTTTGCGCCCAGCCCGCCACGCTCGACATCGACAACATCCTGCGCACGCAGACGCTGGAGCAGCGCGTCTATCGCCTGCGGTGCGTTGAAGGTTGGTCGATGGTGATCCCGTGGATCGGATTCCCGCTCGCCAACATCCTGCGCGCCGCCGAACCGACGAGCGAAGCACGCTACGTCGCGTTCGAAACGCTGCAGCGCCCTTCGGAAATGCGCGGCCAGCGCACTGCGGTGTTGAACTGGCCCTATCGCGAAGGCCTACGCATCGACGAAGCGATGAACCCGCTGGCGATCCTCGCCGTCGGGCTCTACGGCGAGACGCTGCCCAATCAGAACGGCGCGCCCATCCGGCTCGTCGTGCCGTGGAAATACGGCTTCAAGA
>CAZXNY010000223.1:0-5005 GCA_964642205.1 uncultured Caulobacteraceae bacterium | reverse complement strand
GCGCCTGCCGGAAGTTGGATCGCCGAAATGTGGACAACCGCGCCGATTTCGAGGCCCGTGAGATCGACGACGATCTCTTCCGGAATCTTGCCGGCCGGGACGTGCAGTTTGATCGTGTGGCTGACGATGTTGAGCGCGCCGCCCTTCTTGAGGCCAGGCGATTGATCCTGGTTCTTGAAGTGAACGGGGACTTCAACGTCGATGATCGAGTCCGCTTCGATGCGATAGAGATCGATGTGGATCGGCTCTTCGCTGACCGGGTGATACTGGATCGCCTTCGGGATGACGTTCTGTTTCTTGCCCTGGTGATCGAGCTCGATCATGTGCGAGACGAACTTGCCCGAGCGGAGCGCGCGCAGCAGCTCATCGCGCTTCAGTTCGATCGGCACCGGGCCGAGGGCGCCGCCATAAAGCACGCCAGGAACGAGTTGGGCGTTGCGCGTTGCGCGCGCGCCGCTGGTGCCGACGCGCTCACGCTGTTCGACGCTCAAAACAATGCCGGCCACTTTGGGGCCCTTTCGCCGCTTAGGGGGTAAAAATGAAGCGCGGCTCTTAGCGGAAGACGCCGCCAACGGCAAGGCGGGGGCGGCTAGGGGGCGCCCGCCGCCGTGGGGGGCCCGCCGGCGGCTTCCGCGCTGGCGATCGCCGCCTCGAACGAGGCGATCAGGGCCGGCACGCAGCAGGCGTTGAGGAAGTGGTCCCCGCCCGGGACGGGGACGTACTGCGCCCCGTAGGTCCGCGCGAAGCCGATGGCGGCTTCTTCGGGGACGAACGTGTCCTCGTCGCCGTGCACGAAGCTGACCGGCATGCGGAGCGATTCCAGCGCCGCCCAGGCCTCCGGGAGCTGGCTGCTTTGGCCGTTCATCTCGGCCACCGAGTTCCGAAGGTCGTGCGGCAGGAGCGGGCGGACGATGGACCCGGCGGTCATCAGCCGCCGGGCGGTGCGGCCGCGGACGCCGAAATAGCTGGAGACGAGGACGAGGGCGCGGACCCGGTCCGGGTGCTTAGCGGCCATGATGGAGGCGATCGGGGCGCCGAAGCTTTGGCCGACGAGCAGGACGGGCCGGCCGTCGGGCGTGTCGAGCGCCGGGGCCATCGCGTCGGCCTGTTTTTGCAGGTCCGTCACAGGCTCTTCCGGCTCGCTGGCGGAAAAGCCCGGCCGGTCGATCACGATCATCTCGCGGTTCGGCGCCAGCGCGGCGATGGTGGGGGCCCAGTATTCGGACCAGGACGGCGTGCCGGAGATGACCACGATCCGCCACGTGGCGTCTGGCCGTTCGCCCGATTGGAGCGAGGAGAGCCGCCAGCCTTCCGGCACGCCGGCGGTGAAATCGACCCGCTCCATCACGCCGGGCGGATAGTCCTCGGAGGTCGGGAAGCGCTCTTCGCCGGGCGTATCGCCGCCGCCGCCGGCGCAGGCGGCGAGCAACAAAACGGCGATGGTGGCGAGCAAAGTGCGCATGGCGGCGTGTCCCCGCCGGAATGTAGGCGCACGGGCGCTCGACGCCAACGCGCGCGCGACGAAGCGCTATTCGAAGAGGACGCTGACGCTTTGGTCGGTGGCGACGCGCCAGATGGCGTCGCCCATGAGGGCGGCGACGGAGACGATGCGCACTTTCTTAGAGGCGATCGCTTTGTCGCTGGGCTGGATCGAGTCGGTCACCACGAGTTCGGTGAGGCCGCTTTTCTCAACGCGCCCCACGGCGCCGTTCGAGAGCACGCCGTGCGTTGAATACGCCGAAACGGACGCGGCGCCGTTTTCGCGCAATGCGTCGGCTGCGTTGCAGAGCGTGCCGCCGCCATCGATGATGTCGTCGATCAGCAAGCACTGACGGCCCGACACGTCGCCGATAATGTTCATGACTTCGGAGACGCCTGCTTTTTCGCGGCGCTTGTCCACGATCGCGAGATCGGCGCCCAAGCGGTTCGCCAACGCACGCGCGCGCACCACGCCGCCAACGTCAGGCGAGACGATCATCAGATCGGAAACGCCCGCGCCGTAGCGCTCGCGCACATCCGCTTCGAGAACGGGCGTGGCGAACATGTTGTCGGTCGGGATGTCGAAGAAGCCTTGGATCTGGCCCGCGTGCAGTTCGAGCGTGAGCACGCGATCGGCGCCGGCTTTTTCGATCAGGTTGGCGACGAGCTTGGCGGAGATCGGCGTGCGGCCGCCGACTTTGCGATCCTGCCGGCCATAGCCGTAATAGGGGATCACCGCGGTGATGCGCTTGGCGGAGGCGCGCACCAGCGCGTCGATCCCGATCAAGAGCTCCATCAGATGGTCGTTCGCGGGGAACGACGTCGATTGGATGATGAACACGTCCTGGCCGCGCACGTTCTCGGCGATGCGGACGAAGATCTCGTTGTCTTTGAATCGTTTGAATTCGGCTTCGGCGAGCGGGGTATCGAGATGCTCGGCGATGGCGCGCGCGAGGGGCTGGTTGGCGTTGCCGCTAATCAGTTTCATGGGCAAAGCCCCGTATGCGCTGCTGCAGATGGGCGCCGGTCTAGCGGATCGGCCGAGTCGTTCAAGGCGCTTATGACAGAGATATTTCAGGCGCGGCGATTCGTTGCGCCTGCGCCACGCTGCGCCCTCGCTTGCCGCTAGAGGAGCGCGATGGCCGCGCAATTGCGGCCGTAATCGCCTTCCGCGCGTAAAACGGCGCGGCGGTTGGAGAAATAGCGCTCCGCATCCGCGCAGGTGTCGTCGCCAAGCGATTCGACGTTTGTGACACCGGCCGCCGTGAGTCGATCTGCACAAAACGCTGGCAGATCGAAGTGGAAGCGGTCGCCCGCGCCGGGGCGGAAGAAGCGAGCGTTGGCGGCCTCGCTCTCCACAAAGCGCGCATGGAACTCGGGGCCGACCTCGTAGCTCGCTTGTTGGATCGTTGGGCCGATGGCGGCGCTGATGGCGCGCGCGCCCGCTTCGCGCATCTTCGCGACGGTCGCTTCGATCACGCCGCCGATGGCGCCTTTCCAGCCCGCGTGCGCCGCGCCGATCACGCCGGCTTCGGCGTCGGCGAACAGGATCGGCGCGCAATCGGCGCTGAGGACGCCGAGCGCGAGGCCGCGCGCGGTCGTCACCACGCCATCTAGTTCCGGCCACGCGCCGGGCCACGGCCCGCTTACGATCTCGGCGCGCGCTGAGTGCACTTGATGCATGGAGAGGAAACGATCGGGCGCGACGCGCATCGCGTGCGCGATGGTCGCGCGATTGACGCGCACGTTGCGCGCGTCGTCGTTCGAGCCGGGACCGGCGTTGAGACTGGCGTAGATTCCTGTCGAGACGCCGCCTTGGCGCCCGAAGAACGCGTGCGTGACGCCGCTGAGCGCGCGCGCAAAGCCGGCGGGCGGCGCCTCGGCGCTCAAAAGCCGGCGGGCGGCGGCAGATTCGGGCTCGACAGACATATGACTTTGAAAAGCTCGCCCATCTGATCGGGCGCCGTCAAACGCGCATGTTCGCGGCCGATGCGTTCGGCGCGTTCGGGGTTGGCGCGTGCGAGCGCTTGGGCGCGCTGATCGAGGCCGAGCGCGCGCAGGAATTGCGCTTGCGCGACAGGGCCGTGCACGTCGAGCCCGGCGGCGCGCGCGAAGCGTGCGATGGCGGCGAAATCGACATGCGCGGTGAGATCGGCCTCGCCGGGCGCGGCTAGCGGATCGACCTTCTTGTGTGCGGCGAGGGCTTGGAACGTGTCGCCACCGGTTTCATTGTCGCCGCCATAATCGATGAAAAGCGCGCGGCCGGGCGCGAGTTTTTCCGCGAGCGCGACGATCAGCGCTTCGGCGCCGATGGCGATTTCCGCGATCGCGCCTTCGGGTGCGTTGCGCATGTGCTGCGGGATCGCGTCGTCGCTTGGCAGCGCCCCTTGCGCGAGGCCGAAGGCGAGCGCGCCATCGCGCACGCCGACGAGGCGTTCATGCCATCCATCGTTTGTGCGCACGAATTGGCGGATCGGCAGGCAGTCGAGCAATTCGTTGCCCAGGATGAGCGTGGCGCCGTTGGCGAGCGTGCTCAGGTCCGGTGTCCAGACCGGCGCGTGGGCGGCGAGCGTTTCGGCTTGGCGCGCGCGCAGGGCGGGGCTTGCTTCGATCAGCGTGATGTTTGCGGCCGCGGCGAAGCCGGACGCTTTGCTTGCGGCGCGCAGCACGTCGCGCATCAAGACGCCCGTGCCGGGGCCGAGTTCGGCGAGCGTGAAGGGCGCGGGCGCGCCAAGCTGCGTCCACTCATGCGCGCACCATGCGCCGATGAGTTCGCCGAACATCTGCGAGATTTCGGGCGCGGTGATGAAGTCCGCGCCGATGCCGGGCCGCGTCGCGTAATAGCCCTGCGCCGGATCGTGCAGCGCAAGCGTCATGTACTCCGCGATCGTGAGCGGCCCTGTGTGTTCGATTTGCCGCGTGATGCGCTCCGCGAGCGCGGTCACGTCGCCGGCTGGGGTTGGGGTGTTTTGAGCGCGCGATTGATGAGCCAGGCGCCGGCGGCGATCATGGGCAGGCAGAGGATCATGCCCATCGTGATGTAGCCGCGCAGTGCGTCGGGCATTTGCGCATCCGGTTCACGCGCCAACTCGACGAGCGCGCGAAAGACGCCGTAGCCAACAAGGAAGATTCCCGCGTTGAGGCCGGGGCGCTTTAGCGCGTCGTAGCGATGCGTCATCACGTACATCACGACGAACAGCACGACGCCTTCAAGAAACGCTTCGTAGAGCTGGCTCGGGTGGCGCGGCTCCGGGCCGCCGCTTGGAAACACCATCGCCCACGGTGCATCGCTTGGGCGGCCCCAGAGTTCGCCGTTCACGAAATTCGCGAGCCGGCCGAAGAACAAGCCGATCGGCGCGGCGCACGCGACGAGATCGCCGACGCTGAAGAGTGAGGCGTTGCGTTTGCGCGCGAAATAGACGGTCGCGATGATGACGCCGAGCAGGCCGCCGTGGAACGCCATGCCGCCTTCCCAGATGCGGATCAGCGTCAGCGGGTCGTCGGCGATGCGCGCGCGATCGGCCGC
>CAZXNY010000222.1:0-5020 GCA_964642205.1 uncultured Caulobacteraceae bacterium | reverse complement strand
CGGACAAAGGCGTCAACCGCGCCACTAAAGCGCTCTTTCACGTCGCGCGTACGCCGCAGCAAATGGCGGCGCTCGGCGAAGCGGAGGTCGCAGAACACATCAAGACGATTGGGCTCTGGCGTAACAAAGCCAAGAACGTCATCGCGCTCTCCGAAGCGCTGATCGAACAACACGGCGGCAAAGTCCCGCACGATCGCGACGCGCTCGAAGCGCTTCCGGGCGTCGGCCGCAAGACCGCGAACGTCGTGCTCTCGGAAGCCTTCGGCGAAGCGACGCTCGCGGTCGATACGCACGTCTTCCGTGTCGCAAACCGCACCGGGCTTGCGCGCGGGACGACGCCGGACGCGGTCGAGGCGCAACTGATGAAGATCACGCCGGAGGAATATCTCCGCGGCGCGCATCATTGGCTCATCTTACACGGGCGTTATGTGTGCCTCGCGCGCCGGCCCGATTGCCCGCGCTGCGCCGTCAAACACATCTGTACGTTTCGATCGAAGACGCCGGCTTAGCTGCGCGCCGCTGCAGCCGCCGCGCATTGCTCCAAGCTCGGCCGCTCGACGCCTTCGCGCGGGCCAGCTGTCGCTTCCGTCAGCCGGAGCGTGTTGCGCGCGTCGGCGGCGAACACCAAGAGCAGCGCGCAATTGTTGGCGAGCCGATAGGTGAGCGCGGCCCCTGCCCCCTCCTGCCGGCGCAGATCGGGCGCGCCGAGCGCGCGCTCCACGGCTTGAATGGTCGCGGCGTCTTCACGGCCGGCGCCGCGCAGCATCTGCGCGATTCGATCCGCAGCCGCGCTGCCCGTAGGCGCGACGGCGACGGGCGTTTCACTCGCCCGCGGCGCGGCCGGCGCGGTGGCGCAGCTCGCGGCCAACAGCGCCAAAAGCGGGATGATTCGGCTGATCATGTCGCGGACCATGCCGTTGCCAGCGGGGCCGCGCAATGCTTGGAAGGCGCGCAACAGCGCCCGGGGGCGGCGCGCACCGGGGAACAATTTATGAGCAGCGCGCAATACGACGTCGTCGCCGTCGGCAACGCCATTATCGACGTGCTCTATCAGGCGCCGGAAGCGTTCCTCACGCAGCACGGCATCGTGCCGGATGCGATGACGCTGATCGATGAAGCGCGCGCCGATGAACTGACGCAGCTGTTTAAAGGCGCCGTCGTCGCAGCGGGTGGATCAGCCGCGAATACGGCGACGGGTGTCGCAAGCCTCGGCGGCAAGGCCGGCTATATTGGCAAGGTCGCGGACGATGATCTTGGCCGCCAGTTCACGACGGAATTCCGCAAAGCCGGCGTGACATTCGATAGCCCCCCTCGCCCAGGCCCGCCCGGCACGGCGCGCTCCATGATCGCGGTGACGCCAGACGGCCGCCGCTCCATGAGCACGTATCTCGGCGCCTCCACGTTGCTCGAGCCGAACGACATCGACAAAGCGCTCGTTGAAGCAGGCGCGATCCTGTTTCTTGAGGGCTATCTGTTCGATCGCGATGAAGCGAAAGCCGCGTTCGTGCGCGCGGCCGAATATGCGCGCAACGCGGGACGCAAAGTCTCGCTCACGCTCTCCGACCTATTCTGCGTCGAGCGCCATCGCGACAGCTTCCGCCACCTGGTCGCCGGCCACATCGACATCCTGTTCGCCAACGAGAGCGAGATCCTGTCGCTCTACCAAACGAACGATCTGGAAACCGCGCTCGTCACGGCGCAGCGCGATTGCCCGATCGTCGCCGTAACGCGTTCCGCGCACGGTTCTGTGATCATGGCGAACGCCGAGCAACTGCACGTCGCCGCCGAACCGGTCGCCAAGGTCATCGACACGACGGGCGCGGGCGATCTCTACGCGGCGGGCTTCCTGTTCGGCCTCGCGCGCGGCAAGCCGCTCGACATCTGCGGCAAGCTCGGCTCGATCGCGGCGGGCGAAGTGATCTCGCATATGGGCCCGCGCCCCGAGACGAACCTCAAGGCGCTGGCCGGGCCGCTCGCCGCCTAGGCGGCTCTGCGCGCCGTCTCGCCAGTCTTGAAGCGGCTCACCGAGCGCGCGAGCGCTTCGGCTTCCTGCGCCAGAGAGTGGCTCGCGGCCGTCGATTGCTCGACCATCGCGGCGTTCTGCTGCGTGACCTGGTCCATCTGATTGACGGCCGTGTTCACTTCGCCAAGCCCGCTCGATTGCTCGGTCGCCGACGCTGAAATCTCACGCACAAGCGACTCGATCGCCGCGACGCCATCGACGATGCGCGTCAGCGCAGCGCCCGTCCGGTTTACCAGTGTAACGCCCGCGCCGACATGCCCGCTCGATTCGCCGATCAGCGTCTTGATCTCTTTGGCCGCTTCCGCCGAACGCTGCGCCAGCGCGCGCACTTCCTGCGCGACAACCGCAAAGCCCCTGCCCGCTTCACCCGCGCGCGCGGCTTCGACGCCCGCGTTGAGCGCGAGCAGATTGGTCTGGAACGCGATCTCATCGATCACGCCGATGATGCGGCTGATCTGCTCGGCGGAGCGCTCGATCGCGCCCATCGCCGCGATCGCCTCACGCACCACGTCGCCGCCCTCGCGCGCCTCGTTGCGTGCTGTGTCGACCGCGCCGGCCGCTTCGCGCGCGCCTTCGGCGGAGCGCTTCACAGTCGCGGTGATCTCATCGAGCGCCGCGGCGGTTTCTTCCAGCGCGGCCGCTTGCTGCTCGGTGCGGCGTGAAAGGTCATCCGCCGCCTGTGCGATCTCGCCTGCCCCGCTGCGGATGCCCGAGACGTTGCGGACAACGACCTTCATCGCCTCCTGCAGCTGGCCAATCGCTTCGTTGAAGTCGGATTGGAGCTTCACGTAGTCAGCCGGGAAGGCCCCGTTGAGCCGGTGCGTCAGGTCGCCCTTGGCCATCGCATCGAGGCCGCCCGCCAGCGCCGCGACGACTCCCGCTTGCTCCGCCGCCGTCCGCGCGCGGCTCTCTTCGTTGCGCGCACGCTCTTCGTCGGCGGCGCGGCGCTGGGCTGCCGAATCCGCCTCCAAGCGCAGCTTTTCGATCGCCGCTTCTTTGAAGCTCAGCACGGCCTTTGCCATCTCACCGACCTCGTCGCGGTGATCGAGCGCCGGCACATCGACGGTGTTGTCGCCGCTGGCCAGGCGGCGCATCGCCGCCGTCATGCTCACGACGGACGTGCGATCGTCCGCGTCAGAGCAAAGCCGAGTAGGACGGCAATCGCGATCGCCGCGCCAAACCCGATCGCCAGCGCAATCAGCGACACGCGGCTCGCGTTCTCCAACGTTGCCGCCGCTGCTGCTGCTGCGGCGGTTTGCTCTTCGATGATTGCTTCGATGGCGTTTTCAGCCGGTTCGATGAACCCGTCCGCAGTGCCCGTGGGGCCCACCATCGCGGTCGCGCTGCCGTGCGTGGCCGGATTGCGCGCCAGGGCGCCGCCTTGGACGACGACGTTTTCGAACCACGCATCGGCCGCTGCTTCCGTCGCGTCCACGCGCGCCAGCTCGGCTTCGTTGCCGGCATAGAGCTCCCGGAGTGTCGTCAGGCGCGCCTTGAAATTCGCCCGATGCCGTTCGACGCGCTCAGTGTAGTAGGCGTCGAGCGAGATGAGATAGCCGCGATACGAGTTTTCCTGCCGTGAGAGATAGAACTTGGCTTCAAGGACGGTTGTCAGGATGGCCTGGCTGCGCGTGTTGTCCCGCCCCGCCGCGCTCATGGCGCTCACGTTGGCGTCGAGCACCGCGCCCATAACGGCGATGGCGGCGACCATCGCCGCAAACGCCAGACCCAGCTTCTTGCCGATAGACACATTCTTCAAACGCATCGCCGCTCGCTCCTTGGCGCCTAGGAGCGTCATCGCGCGGCGTGCGGTAAACGAGCACTAACGCAACTGCATTTAAGGCCCCGGAAACCGAGGTTGCGCAGCACTTAACAGGTCAGAGAATGAAGCGGCTGAGGTCTGCGTTCTTCGCGAGATCGCCGACGTGTTCGCGCACATAGGCCGCGTCGATCGTTACAGTCTCGCCGCGCCGGTCGGCCGCGGTGAAGCTGATCTCATCGAGCAGCCGCTCCAGGACGGTCGCCAAGCGGCGCGCGCCGATGTTTTCGACCGCCGCGTTTACATCCGCCGCGATCTCCGCGATCGCGGTCACGGCATCATCCGCAAATGACAGCGTCACGCCCTCCGTCGCGAGCAACGCTTCGTATTGTTTCACGAGACTGGCCTCCGGCTCCGTGAGGATGCGGCGGAAGTCTTCGCGCGTGAGCGCCTTCAGCTCCACGCGGATCGGCAAACGGCCCTGCAGCTCCGGCAGAAGGTCCGAGGGTTTGGCAACGTGAAACGCGCCCGACGCGATGAAGAGAATGTGATCGGTCTTCACCGGCCCATGCTTGGTCGCGACCGTCGTGCCTTCGATCAGCGGCAGGAGGTCTCGCTGCACGCCTTCGCGGCTCACATCGCCGCCGCCCATGCGCTCGCTGCGCGCTGCGATCTTGTCGATCTCATCCAGGAACACGATTCCGTCCTGCTCGGCGGCGCTAACGGCCTCCTTCGTCACCGCATCGCTATCGAGCAGCTTGTCGCTCTCCTCCTGGACCAGCGGCGCGTACGCTTCCGCGACCGTGGTGCGCACGCGCTTGGTGCGCTGGCCGAACGCTTTGCCGAGCATGTCGGAGAGATTGATCATGCCAACGCCGGGCTGCCCCGGAATCTCGAATTGCGGCGCGCCGGCGCTGTCGGCGAGATCGATCTCCACGGCGCTCTGAGCGAGTTCGCCGTTGCGCAGTTTCTTGCGGAAGCTCTCGCGCGTCGCCGGCGAAGAGCCCTGCCCCACCAGCGCATCGAGCATCCGCTCTTCCGCGGCCGCCTCCGCGCGCGCATGCACCTCGCGCCGGCGCCGCTCGCGCACCATGCCGATCGACGCTTCGACGAGATCGCGCACGATCTGCTCGACGTCCCGGCCGACATAGCCCACTTCGGTGAACTTCGTCGCTTCGACCTTGAGAAATGGCGCGCCCGCCATCTTCGCGAGCCGCCGCGCGATCTCGGTTTTGCCG
>CAZXNY010000221.1:0-5048 GCA_964642205.1 uncultured Caulobacteraceae bacterium | reverse complement strand
GGAAGACAAACTCGAAGAGATCGTCGGAGACAACAAAGACGAGCACGACATCGCGGTGCAGGGCGTGCGCCCGCAGCCGGATGGCTCGGTGAACGTCGATGGCACAGTGCCGATCCGCGATCTCAACCGCGCGATGGATTGGGATTTGCCCGACGAAGAAGCCGTGACCGTTGCGGGCTTGGTGATCCACGAAGCGCAGGCGATCCCCGAACCGGGGCAGCGCTTCGCGTTTCACGGCTACCGCTTCCACGTGCTGCGGCGAAACCGCAACCAGATCACCGCGCTCAGGATCGAGCGTGAGGAGGTTGCGAACGAAGACGGCGCTTAGGCGCTACGCCGCCTTGCGCCACTCCGCGTTGCGCCGATAGACGCCGACACGGTCGCCCAGCGTGGAGAACGCCGCGCCCGCCGCATCGATCACGCCTTCGGCGCCCGTGACGAGCACGCCATCGGGCGCCAGCGCCCCCGCGATGTTTTCAAGCACCGTCGTGCGCGCGGCCGGATCGAGCCCCGGCAGCACGTTGCAGCACACGACCAGATCGAACGGGCCGAGATGGGATGCGTCCGTTAACAGGTTGTGCTGCTCGAACCGCACGAGCGCGCGCAGCCGGTCCGAGATGCGCCAGAGATCGCTCACTTTCTCAAAGTGCGTGATGAGCGTTCGGATCGGCAGGCCGCGTTGGACTTCAAATTGCGTGTAGAGCCCGGCGCGCGCCTTTTCGAGCAGGCGTTCCGAATAGTCGCTGGCGACGATCTCGCCGCCCGGCTTGCCCTCGCTGCGCAGCGTATCGAGCATCAATGCGAGCGAATAGGGCTCCTGGCCGGACGAGCAGCCCGCGCTCCATACTTGCAACGGTTTCCCGCGCCGTTGCATGAGCGCAGGCAAGATTTCTGTGCGCAAAGCCTGAAACAGCGTGCGGTCGCGGAAGAAGCGCGTTTCCTGCACGGCGATCGCTTCGGCGATCGCGTTCCAGAGTCGCCCGTCGGCGCGCGCGGCGGCGATCAGTTCGTTGACCGAGGAGAGGTTCTCGCGCCGCTGCAGCGCCATCAGGCGCGTCTCGATCGTGGAGGCGTGATCGCGCGTCAACGCATAGCCCGTGCGCGCCTTGATCTCGCGCGCGATCAACGCGAACTCGGATTCGGTGAACATCGTTGTGTCTTTCACAGTAGGCCCGCTTCCGTGAACTTCGATTGCAGGATGTCGCCATCGAACGGCTTCATCAGATATTCGTCGGCGCCGGCGCGGATCGCTTCGGAGATTCGCTCGACGTCATTTTCCGTGGTGCAGAACACGACGACGGGCTTATCGCCCGAGGGCTCCTGACGGAGCTGCTTTAGGAAGTCGATCCCTGTCATCACCGGCATCGTCCAATCGAGCAGGATCGCGTCCGGCATCTGTTTGCGGCAGTGCTGCAAGGCCTCCAAGCCATCGCCCGCTTCTTCGATGTCGAAGCGGAGATCTTCCAGAATTCGGCGCGCGACCTTTCGGATCACGCGGCTGTCGTCGACGATCAAGCACGTCTTCATCGTGCAGCTCCTTGGTTGATGCGTTCGCCGCGCGCGTCATGCGGTTGCGGCAGGCGGATGAGAAACGTGGCGCCGCGCCCGGCGATGGTGCTGACTTCGATCGCGCCACCGGCGCGGGCAAGTTCAGCGCGCGCAGTATCGAGCCCGTCGCGCGTTGCACCCTCGCCGTAGGTGGAAAGGCCCGGCGCGAAGATGAGTTCTGGCGCGCGCGCATCGTCGAGCGCGTCAGCTTCTGCTTGAGAGATGAGCTTCAACGCCGCCGCGCGTTGCTTGAGGCGCGGAATATCTATTCCCGCGCCATCGTCGCTAACAGCTATCACGGCGCCGTCGCCGATGTTGAGCGCCGAGACGCGCACCGTGCCTTGCGCGCGCTTGCCGCGCGCGCGCCGCACCAATTCGTGCTCGATGCCGTACGCGCACGCATAGCGCACCGCGCGTTCGATTGCCGGCGTCGCCGCCGTGACGGTGAGATAGGGCAGCGCGCGCGCGCTCGGCTCGATCTGGATGGCGATCGATTTGGACAATTGCTTCGAGACGGCATGGCCGGCGGCTTCGATGTCAGCCCACGCATCGGGTCCGGCCTGCGCCGCCGTTTCGAGCGCCACGCGTTCTTGGCGGCGCTGGGCTTCGCCGTCCTCGGAAAGCGCTTGCGCGATGTCGGGATCGGCGCCCGCGGGTTCGGCGCCGGTGGCTGCGAGCGTCGCCATCAGCCGCGCGATGCGATCGACGGCGCGGCGCACCGTGCGCGCATCAGAGGGCGTGACGACGCCAGTTGTGTAGAGCCGATGGATCAGCGACTGCGTGCCTTCGGCGAGCGCGGCGATGCGCGCATAGCCGAGCGTGGCGCACTGACCGCGAATGACGCCAACGCCGATGCGGATGTCCTCGAGCGCGTTCGCCGGCGGCGCGCCTTGTTCGAGGCGCGCCAACGCGTCCTGCACGCGGTCGAGCTCGACACGCGTTTCGGCCAGAAAATCGGCGATCAGGTCGTCCATTTGCGCCAGCTAAGCGCGCGCGGAAATGCACGCGCGCTTGGCGCCAGAGTGGGGTGTCTCGGTTAATGAGGCTTTACGGCCCCTAACGGATCGTTCCGGTTACGGGCGCCCGTTAAGCCGCCAAGCGGATGGCGGCGGCACGCGCGATCAGCTCGACCTTTTCTTCGCCCTCGCGGGTGAAAATCTCGACTCCCGCTTGGCGGGCCAGAATGCCGGTGAGCAGCGGCTGGACCACCGGGCCGTTGTAGCCATCGGCCGGGGTTTCACCGCGCAGCGCGGCCGCCGTGGCAGGGCGCAGGCCAGCACGCGGGCCTGTGGCCGTTACGGTGATTTCACCCCCGGGGCCGGCCGAAAGCTCGACCTTGCCGCCGCGCGGCAGGCACTCGTTGGCGATCATCAAGAGGTTCACGACCACGCGTGTCGCGGCCTTGGGAAGGACCACGGCGGGCGCGCTCCACACCAGTTCGGGCCGCAGCGCGCCGTAGAGCCGCTCGGCCACCTGGCGCGCCTCATCGAGTTCGCCTTCGCCCTCGACCAGCGCGCCGCCGACGGCAAACCGGAAAAAGTCGAGCTTCGCCCATGCCTTAGCGACGCCCTGATCGACCAGATTCATGGCGTCCGCCTTGGTCGATGCGTCCCCGTCCCGGAGCAGCTCCATGCCTTGGATGATGGCGTTCATCGGCTCGACGAGGTCATGACAGACCTTCGAGGCGACCAAGGCGGCAAGCTGGGTACCCTCGATCATGGGGCGCTCCGAATTGCGGGAATAGCCGTCGACCATAGATGATTCGGGCGCCCCGCACCGCGCTGCGCGCATGCCGCCTTGCCGCGCCGCGCGCGCACCGCCACGCTTCTTTTCGGGGGAGCCGATGATCGATCACGTCTCTGTTGGGGTTCGCGACTTGGCGCGCGCTGCCGCGTTCTACGAAGCCGTGCTCGCCACGATCGGCTACGCTGCGGTTGAGCGCCGGCCGACGACAGTTGGGTTCGGCAAAAGCTATCCCGACTTTTGGATCAACCTCCGTCCGGAGATGGCGCCGCTCCCTGCAGACCACGGCGGCCACGCTTGTTTCCGCGCGCGCAGCCAAGAGGTGGTCGATGCGTTTCACGCCGCCGCGCTCGCGGCGGGCGGAGAGAGCGACGGCGCCCCCGGCTTCCGCCCGCAACATGGCGATGGGTACTACGCTGCGTTCGTGCGCGATCCCGATGGCAATCGCATCGAAGCGGTGACGTTCGTGAAGTGATGCGAACGCGTACTGGCGCAAGTGATAGGTTTCGCTACGGCGCCCTTCTCAGTCTGGGTCGTGTGTGTATCGTGCGCACCGAGTAGGGGGACGCTGAAATGGCGCATGAATTCCGCACGATCCAAACGCCGGGCGCGCGCATCCGCTGCGCGATCGAGGGTGAAGGACCGCTCGTCGTCATGGTGCATGGCTTTCCCGAGAGCTGGTATTCGTACCGTCACCAGATGGGCCCGCTCGCGGCGGCTGGCTTCACGGCGTGCGCGATCGACGTGCGCGGCTATGGCGGCTCCGATAAGCCGGACCCGGTCGAAGCGTACGACATGCAATCGCTTACGGCCGACATCGCTGGCGTGATCGATGCGCTTTCGCCCGACGCGCCGGCCGTTTTGATCGGCCACGATTGGGGCGCGCCGCTGGTGTGGCACACGGCGTTTCTCTATCCGCAGAAAGTGCGCGCCGTCGCGGGCATGAGCGTGCCGTGGACAGGCTATTCCCCCGCGCCCTTCATCGATATCGCGCGCGAGATTTTCACCAAGCGCGGCAAGTTCTTCTACCAAGTCTATTTCCAGGACGAGGGCGTCGCCGAAGCCGAGTTCGAGAGCGACGTGCGTGGCTGTTTGCGGCGCATGTACTACCTCGCCAGCGGCGACATTTACGACGACACATCGACCGACATGACGCTGCTCGCCGACAAAGCGCATGGCGAGAAGATGTTCACGGGCGTGCCCGATCCGCAGCCGTTCCCCGCGTGGCTCTCCGACGCCGACATCGATTACTTCGTGCACGAGTTCGAAGGCTCGGGCTTCCGTGGGCCGATCAACCGTTATCGCAACTGGCATCGCGACCACGCGTTCATGGCGGGCCGGCCCGATTACGTGATCCGTCAGCCCTCGCTCTTCATCGCAGGCGAGCGCGATCCCGTGCTGCGCATGGTGCCCGGCGCCGATCTCGTCACGGCGATGAAACCGAACCTTTCGGATCTCCGGGGCGTGCACATCATCCCGAAGGCGGGCCACTGGACGCAACAAGAAGCGCCGGACGAAACGACGGGCTATCTGATCGATTGGCTGGCGACGCTTTAGTTCTCCCCCTCCCCGTGAGGGGAGGGGGCAGGGGGTGGGGGAATCGCGACGCCCTGGTGTTTCGCGCCATTGCCTCGCATGCGCGCTTAGCTTTTGAACGTGGGGCTTGACCCCCCCCCCAGCCCCCACCCCACGCAGGGGGGGGGACGGTTGCGGTCGACCCAAAACAACCCAGCAACGCCAAACGCCCAAAAGCCCAC
>CAZXNY010000220.1:1870-5056 GCA_964642205.1 uncultured Caulobacteraceae bacterium | reverse complement strand
GTTGGACCACACCGAACACCGACTACGCGCGCGTGCAGGCGGTCGAGATCGTCAATGGCGGCGCGGCCGCATCGCTCACCAACACCGCCGAAGGCCCGCTGCAAGGGATCGCGTTCTGGCACGGGCGCCTCAACGAGGGTCATCGCCTCGTCGCCATCGGTGGCAGCGACAACCACGACCCCGCGCGCAGCCACGCGCTTTACAGCGCGATCGGCCGCCCAACGACCGGCGTGTTCGCGCGCGAGCTTTCACATGACGCGATCCTCGAAGGCCTGCGCAGCGGCCGGGTGTTCATCGACACGGAGGGCACAGCAAACCGCCGCGTCGATCTCGCCGCCGGAGAAGCGCGCATGGGCGGCGTCGCGAACGGCGACATCATCAATGTCACGGTCACGATTATCGGCGTGCCCGATGCGCGGCTTGAGAGCATCGCCGACGGCGCGCGGATCGAGCCGCCCACTGTGTGGGCGCGCAACGACCCGGAATCCTTCGCGTCGTTCGCTTACGACAGCGGCGGCGCGCGCCATTGGCTCGCAGCGAACGTGCGCGACGCGAGCGGCAGGTTGGTGCTGATCTCCAACCCGCTCTTCATCAATTGGCCGCAGGCGCCGGCGCTTCAATAACCGGCAGCACCAGCGCGCTAGGCCGCGACGCATCGAAATAGACCGTGTTGCGCGCCACCCGCGGGCGCCCATCGCCCCACACACGCCCCGTGTTTGGGTTGAGCTCAAAGCGCGGCGCGCTCGACGACGTCACATGCAACGCGATGCGATGCCCCGCCTCGAACGTGATCGCGGTCGACCACAAATCGATATCGAGCTCCACCGGTGCGCCGGGGATCATCGGCGTCTCATCGTCCTGCCCGAACCCGTTGCGGAAGCGCGCACGGATCGGCGCATCGAGAACGATCGCCTCGTACCCATCTGGATAGACGTCTACGAGCTTCACGATGAAGTCCGTATCAGGTCCATCGGTCGAAGCGAACAGCTCAACGCGCACATTGCCCGCGACCACAACGTCTTCGGTCAGCGCCGGTGTCGCAAAGCGCAGATAATCCTGCCGCGCCGGAATCGCGCGCTGATCCATCGGTCCGCGATCGAACGTCAAATTTGCGCCGCCGACTGTCGCCACCGGCCGCGCCGGATCGAAGCGATACGTCACGCTCGCATTCGCCGCGCTCGGCGCTTCGCGCGTGAGCGCGCGGTTCGCGCCGAGATAAAACCGAGTCTCGCGGCTCGCAGGCGGCCAGTTCGCCGCGCGCACCATGCGGTTTTGCACCGAGTACGCGCCGTTCCGCGCGCCCGCCATCATGAAATAGCTGACCGGAGGCTCGTCCATGATGCCGTTGTCGTTGCCGTTTAGCCAATAATCGAACCAGCGCAGCTCTTCCTGGCTCTGCAGCGTGAGCCGGTCGAAGCCCGGATAAGTGAGATCACCCGAAAGCGGCCCGTGCCCGAACGGCCCCATGAACAGCTTCTGATTGCCGCGCGCGCCGCGCAGCCCATGGTTCTGCAGATACGCAAAGTTGCTCAACGCGCCTTCGCTGAAGATGTCGTACCAGCCGCCGACATTGTACATCGGAATGTCGATGAAGCGCCGGCCCGGAATGATCTCGCCGCGCTCATCGAGCTGGTTGTCGTAGACGCGCCGCCGCAGCGCCGCGATATCCGCCTCGCTCACATCCTGCCCGCGCAGCCACCCAACAGTGTCCTCTTCCTTCAGCACGCCATTGATCACCGAGGCGCGCCGCCGCGCCGCGGGCGCAACGATCACATAGGCGGCGGTGAGATGCGGCGGGTTCGCGATCGCCGCGAGATTGCCTGTGATGCCCATCGCCGAGCCGCCGGTGATGCCGACACGCCCATTGCTCCATGGCTGCGCCGCGATCCACTCGATCGTGTCGTAGCCGTCTTCCATGTCATCGACGAACGCTTCGTAGTGCCCTTCCGAACGGCCACGTCCGCGCGTGTCCTGAACAACGAACGCAAACCCGGCGTCGACGTAGCGCCCCCAACTCTCACGCGAGAGATAGCGCTCATTGTCCTTGATGTAGGGCGTGCGCGTCACGATCACGGGGAACGGGCCGCGCCCCGCCGGCAGGAACACGTTCGCCGCAAGCCGCACGCCATCGCGCATCGGCGCGAATTGTTCGCTCGCATTCGCGGGCAGGCTGGGCGCGGCAGGCCGCTCGGCCGCCGCCGGCCGCGCCTGCGCGAACGCGACTGGCGCCGCGCACGCCAAAACCAACGCCGCCAGAATGCGGCGCCATGCTTGTGAGCGCATGAAGTCCTCCCCGCGCCGCTTCCCGGCGGCGTTTTCGAATTTTTTCCATCGTGTCCGCCAGCCCAGCGCGGCGCAAGGGCGCCCAAGGCCGCTCACGATACCGAGAACACGAATTTTCCGTCTTGGCGGCGCCCGCCCTTCCCGCCGAAGCTATGCCCTAACGACAAGAACTCCGGGGAAGCGCCGCTCCATGACCACCGCACCAGCCATCGCCGCAGAAGACCGCGTGCCGATCCGCACCAAGATCTTCTTCGGCGCGGGGACGGGGGCAGAGCAGATCGCGCTGACCTCGATCGGCGCCTACGCCGTCTTCTTCTACAACCAAGTGCTCGGCATGCCCGCGACGCTCGCGGCGGTGGCGATCACCTTCAGCCTGGTGCTCGACGCGATTTCCGATCCGCTCGTCGGCTCGCTCTCGGATCGCACACGCCACAAGCTCGGCCGGCGCCATCCCTGGATGTTCATCGCGCCGATCCCGATCGCCGTCAGCCTCTACTTCATCTTCGCGCCGCCCGTCGGCGCGCTCTCGCCGTTCTGGCTGTTTGTGTGGTTCGCGACATTCGTCACGCTGCTCCGGCAGTTCATGACGTTCTTCCACGTCCCGCACCTCGCGCTCGGCGGTGAGCTCTCAACGAACTACACCGAACGCTCGCAGATTATGGCGTACAACAACTTCGCCGGCTGGATGGGCGGCGCGGGCAAGACGTGGGTCGCGCTCACGTTCTTCTTCTACGCCACGCCGGAATATCCGCGCGGTCTTTTGAATCCAGAAGCCTACCCGAAATACGCGCTGCTTGCGTCCGGCATGGTGCTCGTCGTGCTGTTCGCATCGGCCTGGTTCACACGCGACGTCATCCCGCGCTTACCCAAACCGCCGCTGAATCTGCCCAAATACTCGATCGG
>CAZXNY010000220.1:0-1770 GCA_964642205.1 uncultured Caulobacteraceae bacterium | reverse complement strand
ACGTCATCCCGCGCTTACCCAAACCGCCGCTGAATCTGCCCAAATACTCGATCGGCCAGTTCTATGGCGACATGGCCAAAGCCATGACGAACATGAACTACCTCTGGCTACTGATCGCGTTCTTCTTTCTCTCCTGCATGCTCGGCATCCGCGCAGGCCTCACGCTCTATGTGAACACCTTCTTCTGGGAGTTGGGCAGCGAGCAAATCCGTTGGTTCGTGCTCGGTTCGATGGCGGCTTATGCCTTCGGATTCTTCGCGGCCGCGCGCCTCCACCGGCGTTTCGACAAGCGCCACACCATCGTCGTCACCGCCGTGCTGCTCTCGGTCGGCCCGGCGATCCCGGTGACGCTCGCCATGTTCGGCATGTACTTCCCGAACAACTCGCCGATGTTGCTCCCGTCGCTGATCTTCTTCACCGCCGTCACCGCGATCGGCGCCTCGATTCTCAACATCAGCGTCAACTCCGCCCTCGCCGACATCGCGGACGAAAACGAAGTGAAGTACGGCCTGCGGCAAGAGGGCGTGCTCTACTCGACGCGCTCTTTCTTCGGCAAAGTCGATAGCGCGATCGGCACGCTGCTCGCGGGCCTCGCGCTCGATTTCATCGCCTTCCCCGAGCGCGCAACGCCCGGCCAAGTGCCCGCCGAAACGCTCTGGAACCTCGCGCTCGTCGATGGCCTGCTCGCGATGATCCCAGGGATCATCTGCCTCTATTTCTACGGCAAGTATAAGATCAACAAAGAGAGCTACACCGCCACGCGCGCCGAGATCGATCGCCGCCGCGCCAACGCGCGCGCCGCCGCTGCCGAAGCCGCGATCAACGAAGAGAACATCGGCACCTCCAGCGAAACGCTGCAGCCAAAACCCGGCGGCGCGAGCTAGCATGGAGCCCGCCGAACTCATCCGCGATCTCGCGATTGCGCACCGCGCCAAACAGGCGTGGCGCCAATTACTTGCAATGGGCGAAGCTGCGCTTCCGATCGTACGCCAAGCGCTCACCGATCCGAGTGCGGACGTGCGCCTGCACTGCGTCCGCTTCCTCGACCACTACCCCACCGCTGAGCTTGCGCGCGACCTTGCCCCCTTCGCGCAAGACCATGATCCGCGGGTCCGCGTCGAGGCCCTCCACGCCCTTGCATGCGATCGATGCAAACCGGATCGGTGCGCGCCAGATGCAGCGCTCACCGTGCCGATAGCGATCGCTATCGTGCGCAACGATCCCGACTATCACGTGCGCAACATGGCGCTCGAAGTGCTCGGCAAGGCGGCGCACACGTCGCCCGAAGCGATCGCGGCCATTGAGGCCGCCAAGCGCGCCGATCCGAGCCCAGCCGTTCGCAAGAAAGCCGCGTGGTATGCGCCTGGTGGGCCGATCTTCAAGCGCACATCGCCCGCACAATCGCGCAAGACTTCCGCGAGCTAGCCGCGCGCAAAGCCCGCAATATCGCGCGCGCACTCCTTGGAAACTTCCGGCGCGCCAATCACAAACACCTCGGTACCGTGGATCGTACCCATCGCCTGGATGCAGCGCGCCGGCACGCCCGCTCGCATCAGCAGGCGGTAAAAGTTGATCCCCTCGTCGCGCAGCGGATCGCATTCGTTGACGCGGATCACCACGGGCGGCAGGCCCTTCACCTCCGCCTCGTCGGCGAACGCCGGCCACGCCAGCGGGTTCTTCGCTTCAAGCTCGCCGATCCCGTACGCCATCGCGCCGCGGTTGTTGTGCAGATCGAGGAGGATGCCGTTGTTCTCGATCGAAGAAGGGCTC
>CAZXNY010000219.1:3213-5072 GCA_964642205.1 uncultured Caulobacteraceae bacterium | reverse complement strand
TCGACAACGATACGCCGACAGACGCAGAGGAAGAGGCGCGGCCGGCGTTTTTCGAGGCGATCGTGGGCGCGGTGGTGTTAGCGCTGATTGGATTGCTCGGTCCGCACGCCGCATCGGTGTGGCGCATGCCGCAGGTTTTGCAGGCGCGGGCGGAAGCTGCGCTCGAGCGCGCGGGCGCGGGCGGGCTCGAAGTTGAGATGAGCGGGCAGCGCGCGGTGTTGCGCGGTGTCGTCGCCGATCAGAACGCGCTCGCGCCGGCGCAGCGCGCGGTGCTCGCGTCGGCGGGCGCGGGCGGCGTGTGGGCGGGCGGTGTGACGATGGCGGACATGCGCAATGTTGCGGTCGGCCCCGTATCGCGTCCGTTTGCGTGGCGCATCGTGAAGGGCGAACGCGAGGTGACGCTGACGGGCGCTGCGCCCAGCGAAGCGGCGAAGGCCGCGCTTGTGACGCGCGCGCGGCAAGTGTTCGACAATCGCGAGATCGTGGACCGCATGCACGTAGCGGGCGGGGCGCCGAGCCCGGCCTGGCGGCGCGTTGCACTGGATGCAATCGATCAAGTCGCGCGGCTGGAGCGTGGCGAAGCGCGGATCAATGATGGCCGCCTGGTGATTATCGGCGAGGGCGACCGGAGCGCGGTGCAGGCGATCCGGCGCCGCTACACGGAAGCGTTGCCGGCGCCGTTCCAGGCGCGCGCCGAAGTGGGCGTGCGCGGAGAGCCGCTGGCGATTGCGGAGCTGCAGGATCTCGATCTGACGGACGCGCGGCCTGAAGTGTGCGCTGAAGCGTTCCAGCGGTTGATGCAAACAAATGTGATTAATTTCGAAAGCGGATCGGCGGACCTCGATCGCGGCAGCCTGCCGCTCTTGGATACGCTCGCCTCCGTCGCGCTGCGGTGCGACCGGTTCACGATCGAAGTCTCGGGCCACACCGACAATCAGGGCGACCGGGCGCTCAATCTCGATCTTTCGCGGCGGCGCGCCGAGGCTGTCGTTGCGTATCTCGCGACGCTCAATGTCGAGCGCGAGCGGATGCGCGCGGTTGGGTACGGGCCGGACCGGCCGGTTGAAGCCAACACCACGCCGCAGGGCCAGGCCGCAAACCGGCGTATCGTTTTCTCTGTGAGTTCGTGAGCGCACGATGCTCTATCTGATCCAGCAATCCTTCCTCTGGCTTCTTCTCACCGCCGCGGCTGCGGGCGTCGCCGGTTGGGCGTGGCACAAGTGGAAGCATGACGGCGCGCTTGCCGAACTCGACAAGAAGCGCGAGGCGCTGCGGCGTGAGTTGGTTTCGCTCGTGAATGGCGATCCGGCCTACGGGTTGGCGGACGCCGACCGTGAGCGCGAGATGGCGCGCACCAGTTTGGAGCTGAAGGACGGCGAGATTGCCGATCTGCGCCGTCAGCTCGAAGAAGCGCGCTCGGCGCGCGAGGAAGCGATCACGCAAGTCGCGGAGCTGCGGCGTGCGGGCGAGCGTGAGACGATCGAGAGCGACGAGCTGATTGCGCTGCGCGCGCAGGCGGCCGAGACGGAGCGTGCGCGCCAGTCGGTGATCGACGTGGAAGCGGAAGCGCAGCCGGACGCGGCGATGCAGCGTTGGCGGATGCGCTATCTTGAGGGGCGCGTGCGGCACCTTGAGGGGCTGCAGATTCCGGTGGCCGATCCGCCGTTGCGCGCCGATCTCGATGCGGCGCAAGCGCGCGTTGCGGAGCTTGAAACGCAGCTTGGCGCGATGGCCGCGCCGAATGCGAGCGCCGATGAGGTGAACGCCTGGCGCTGGCAGGCGCGCTATCTTGAGGCGCGTGTGAACTATCTTGAGCGCACGCCGGCGCCGGAGCCGGTCGTGGTTGAAGCGCCGCCCGC
>CAZXNY010000219.1:0-3113 GCA_964642205.1 uncultured Caulobacteraceae bacterium | reverse complement strand
CCGGCTGGCGCCGAAGAGCGGCCACCGTCGCTGCCCGCCGCGCGCGATGGCGCGCCGGAAGATTTGACGCTGATCGAAAGCATCTCACCGATGCAGCACAACACGCTCAACTTCTTGGGCGTCTATCACTTCGATCAGATCGCGGCGTGGACGCCGGCGAATGTCGCGTGGGTGGATCAGTATCTGCGCCTGCGCGGGCGCATCACGCGCGAGCGCTGGGTCGAGCAGGCGGGCGAGCTGGCGCGCGGCGATGTGCGCACGCGCCAGCAATACGTCCGCGAAGACGCGTAACGCTTATCCTTTGTGATAGGCGCAGATCTTGTTGCCTTCGAGATCGCGCAGGTACGCGCCGTACCACGTGCCTTCGCCCCGGACGCCCGGCGCGCCTTCATCCTTGCCGCCAGCTTTCACGCCTGCAGCGTGGAAGCCATCGACGGCTTCGCGGCTCGGCGCCTTGAGCGCCACCATCACGCCGTTGCCCCATGTCGCGGGTTCGCCGTTGTGCGGCGCGCAGAGCATGAAATCGGCGTCGCCTTTTTCCGGGCCGTAGCCCGCCCAGCCGCCGTCTTTGAATTTGCGTTTGAAGCCGAGCGCTTCCATCGCGGGATCGTAAAACGTCACTGCGCGATCGAGATCGTTCGCGCCAATCGTCACATAACCAAGCATGGATTTGTCCTCCGCGGCCGCACGCTACTTCGTGCGTTTCGGAGCGCAAGAACAAACGGGGTACTGACGCCAGCCTGCTGACTTACATTGTCAGCAGCGCGCGATGAGCGGCGTCATTTGCGCACGAACGCGCAGAGTTTGTTGCCATCGGGATCGCGCACGTAAGCCGCGTAGAACACCGGGTTCATGCCTTCGCGAACGCCCGGAGGGCCTTCGCAGCTGCCGCCGTTCTTCAGCGCCGCCGCGTGAAATGCGTCGATGCTGGCGCGATCGTTGGCGAGGAAGGCGAGCATCGTTCCGTTTCCGGAAGTTGCAGGCGCTTGATCGAAGGGGCGGGTGAGGAAGAACTTTCCGCGATCGCCAGCGCGGCTGTAGCCAGTCCAAGTCGCGCTTGTGCTCTCACGCACACCGCCGATCGCGGCGAACACCGAGTCGTAGAACTCGACGGCGCGGTCCATGTCGTTCACGCCGAGTGTCGTGTAGGCGATCATTAGGCGGCCTCGTCCTTAAGCAGCGCCAGCAGCGCGTTTCCGTATTTCTTCAGCTTGACCTCGCCGATGCCGGACACAAGCGAAAGATCGGCCAGCACTTGCGGTTTGATCTGGGCTACGCCCATCAGGGTCTTGTCTGAGAAGATCACATAAGGCGGCACGCCGGCTGCGGCGGCCTCGGTGCGGCGCCAATCGCGTAGCCGCGCGAAGCGTTCGGCGGTGGCGGGATCTTCGCCGCGCATTTCGGCGCGCTTTTGCTCACGGCCGCGTTTGGATTTGGCGGGCGCTTCTTCGCGCATGCGCACGGCGCGCTCTTTGCGGAAGACGGCGCGGACGTCGTCTGCATCGCCGAGCTTGAGGATCGGGCGCATGTTGGCGTCGTCTTCGCGCAGCAGGCCCTCGAACAGAAGCTGATCGATGACGCGCCGGAGCGCTGCTTCGCTTTCGTCCTTGGCGATGCCGTAGGTCGTGAGGTTTGCGCAGCCGGCGTCGAGATCGTCACGCGGGGGTTTGCCGATCAGGTGATCAATCACGCGCCCGCGCCCGAAGCGTTCGCCCATGCGCGCGACGGCGGAGAGCGTTTTGGCGGCAAGATCGCTCGCGTCGACCGAGGCGGGCGGATCGCGGCAGATGTCGCATGCGCCGCAGGGTTCGGGATTTTCCTCACCGAAGTAGCGCCGCACGGAGGCGCGGCGGCACGCGAAGCCATCGAGGAACGCGTAGAGCGCCCGGGCCTTGCGCGCCTGTGTTTGCTTGATCTCGGGGCTCGCGTCGCTCTGCTCAACCCAGGTGAGCGAGCGCCGTAGATCGACAGCGCCGTAAAGCGCAACGCCTTCGGCCGGTTCGCCATCGCGCCCGGCGCGGCCGACTTCCTGCCAGTACGCTTCGATGGTCTTTGGCGGATCGGCGTGGATCACGAAGCGCACGTCAGGTTTGTCGACGCCCATGCCGAAGGCCACGGTGGCGGCCATGACGATGTCGTCTTCTGCTTGAAACTTGCGCTGGCGCTGCGCGCGCGTCTCGGCATCGAGGCCTGCGTGATATGCGAGCGCGGGAATGCCAACATTGGTGAGCGCTGCGGCCATTTGCTCCACGCCATCGCGCGTCGCGGCGTAAACGATCCCTGAACGCCCGCGCCGCGCACCGACGAGATCGATTACGCGCTGCTGGGGCTTTGTGCCTTTGCGCTCGGCGGAGAGCTGAAGGTTTGGCCGGTCGAAGCTGGCGACGAAGACGCGTGCGTCTTCGAGGTGCAATTGGCGGACGATGTCGGCGCGCGTTGGCGCATCGGCGGTGGCGGTGACAGCGATGCGGGGAATGTCGGGAAAGCGCTCCGCGAGTTTGCCGAGGTTGCGATAATCCGGGCGGAAGTCGTGGCCCCATTGCGAGACGCAATGCGCTTCGTCGATCGCGATCAGCGCTAGCTTAACGCGCGCGAGCTTTTCCGCGATCACGCCTGAGGCGAGGCCTTCGGGCGAGACGTAGAGAAGATCGAGCGCGCCGGCTTCGAGGCGATCGAACACATCGGCGCGTGCTTGCGGCGACAAACTTGAGTCCAGCCGCGCCGCCGACACGCCCGCCGCGTTGAGCGCGGCGACTTGATCTTGCATCAGCGCGATCAGCGGCGAGACGACGAGGCCCGCGCCTTCGCGGACGAGCGCGGGAATTTGGTAACAAAGAGATTTACCGCCGCCCGTCGGGAGCACGGCGAATACGTCACGCCCCGCCAGCACTTCGGCGATCACGTCTTCCTGCAATCCGCGGAACGCGGCGTGCCCAAACACGCGGGTGAGCGTGGCGCGCGCCGAATCAAGATCGGTCATCGCCGCGGAGCCTATCGCATGGGCTAAGGTGGGCCAGAGGCGCCGGCAGGGCGTTCGCGGAGGATGCGATGGCGGTGGTGATTTCGGGCGGAACCAAGGGGATCGGGCTCGCGATCGCCAAGCGGCTGGCGGG
>CAZXNY010000218.1:0-5095 GCA_964642205.1 uncultured Caulobacteraceae bacterium | reverse complement strand
GAGACGCTGTCGAACACGGCATCCACCGCCACCTTCGGCGCACCCTCGACGCCGAGGAGCACTTCCTGCTCCTTCAGCGGAATGCCGAGCTTCTTGTAGGTCTCCAGAATTTCCGGCGGGACCTCATCGAGGTTCTTGTACTTCGCCGCGTTGCGCGGCGCGGCGTAGTAGGACGCGGCCTGGTAGTCGATCGGCGGATAGTTCACGAGCGCCCAGGTTGGCTCCTCAAGCGTCTGCCAGCGCTTGAACGCCTCCAGCCGCCACGCGAGCATCCACTCCGGCTCGTCTTTCTTCGCCGAGATGAAGCGCACCGTTTCTTCGGACAGCCCGACCGGCGCGAACTCCTGCTCAAGCTCGGTGACGAAGCCGTGCTTGTACTTCTCCGCTTCCAGCGCGCGCGCGGCGTCGACGGTTTCTTTAACGGCGGCCATCTACGCAGCCTCCGCCGCACGCGCCGCGAGCTTTGCGACAGCTGCGATCGCCGCATCACATTCCGCGTCGCTCGAGCACCACCCGAAGCTCACGCGCAGCCCGCCTTCCGCGAGCGGGCCCGTCACGCCCATTGCGCCAAGCACGCGGCTGCCGCGCACCTTGCCGGAAGAGCACGCCGCGCCGGAACTGACGCACACGCCGTCGAGATCGAGCGCGATCACGCCCGTTTCTGCACGCACGCCCGCGAGCGCAAACAGAGACGTGTTCGGCAAACGCGCCACGCCGCGCGAGAACACCACAGCATCGTTCGGCAGCGCCGCTTCAAAGCGATCGCGCAAAGCGGCCATACGGGCGCCCTCCGCGCGCCATTCGCTCGCGGCGATGTCGCACGCCGCCGCGAACCCCGCGATCGCCGGCAGCGTTTCCGCGCCTGGCCGTCGGCCACGTTCTTGCCCGCCGCCGCTATGCGGCGCGGCGAACGGCGCTCCTGGCGCCAGCGCCAATGCCCCGGCGCCCATCGGCCCGCCGATCTTGTGGCTCGTCACCACCAGATAAGTCGCGTCCATATCGATAAGGCTCACCGTCGCTTTGCCGAGCCCCTGCACCGCATCGATCAGCAGCAGTCCGCCCGCTTCGCGAACGAGCGCGGCGATCTTCGCAACGGGCTGCACGGCGCCCGTCTCATTGTTCGCGCTCATCACCGCGACCAGCGCGGGCTTGGTCGCGCGCGCCAGCAAATCCGCCAGCGCATCGAGATCGATCACGCCATCGGCCGTCACCGGCGCGACATGCGTTTCTCCAAACGCGCGCGGACCTTCGGAAAACACCGAATTGTGCTCGATCGCCGACACGATCAGCGACTTCGCAACGCCGCGCGCGCCGGCGAGCGCCAAATGCAGCGCTTCCGTCGCACCCGATGTGAAGACGAGGTTCTCGACCTTCGTATCGATCGCCGCGGCGATCCGCTCGCGGCTGTCTTCCAGCAGCTTCTTCGCTGCACGCCCCGCCGCGTGAATGGATGAAGGATTGCCCGGCAGCGCCATCGCGCGCGCGACAGCTTCCGCCGCCACCGGACGGATCGGCGTGCGTGCGTTGTGATCGCAATAGATGAGCGGGCGGCTCATGGACTTACTCCGCCGCGATCGGCGCGGCTTCTTCCGGCGAAATGCGCCGTTCGATGATGTCCGCGAGCGTCACCGACGCGAGAAACGCGTGTATGCGGTTGCCGAGTTCGTCCCAAAGGCCGTGCGCGATGCAGCGGCCTTCGCGCCCCTGGCAGCCCTTGGACGAGCCCTCCTTGCAGAGCGTCGCTTTGATCGGCTCGTTCACGGCCGCGATGATGTCGGCCACCACGGTCTCGCCCGCGGGCTTCGCGAGCCGATAACCTCCGCCCGGCCCGCGCACGCCCGCCACGAGCCCGGCCTTCCGCATCCGCGCGAACAGCTGCTCAAGGTAGGAAAGTGAAATCTGCTGTCGGCGCGCGATCTCGGCGAGCGGAACGGTGTTTTCCGCGCCGCCATGCAGCGCCAGATCGGCCATCGCCATGACCGCGTAACGCCCTTTGGAGGTCAGCCGCATGCAAGATCCTTTCGCCGCAATGGCGCGTGCTCGGTGCGTTATGGTAGAAGCCCTGGACTTAGGATGCCTGAGCATTTTAGTCAACATTTCGCAACTGCGAAGAGCTCTCAAGAAGAACTAGGACGCTGAATGCCAGAGGTGATTTTTCCCGGCGCCGCCGGCCGGGTCGAAGGCCGCTACCATGAGCCGCCGCGCGAGAACGCGCCGATCGCCCTCATCCTCCACGGCCACCCGCGCGCGGGCGGTTCGATGAACGACCGGGTCACGGTCCAGCTCTACAAGCTCTACCAGGATTTCGGCTTCGCGGTTTTGCGCTTCAATTTCCGCGGCATCGGCCGCAGCCAGGGCGTGTTCGACAACGGCATGGGCGAGCTCTCGGACGCCGCCTCCGCGCTCGACTATCTGCAAAGCATGAACCCGACGGCCGAGCAGTGCTGGGTTGGCGGCTATTCGTTCGGCGCCTGGGTCGGTCTGCAGCTTCTGATGCGCCGCCCGGAGATCGACGGCTTCCTCGCGATTTCACCGCCGGCGAACCACTACGACCTCTCGTTCCTCGCGCCCTGCCCAGCGTCCGGCCTCATCCTCTACGGCACGCGCGACAGCGTCACGACCGCTTCGGATATGGAGCGCGTCGTCAGCCGCATCCGCACGCAGAAAAATATAAAGGTCGATCACCAGCCGATCGAAGGCGCCGACCATTTCTATCGCGGCCCGGGCGAGAAGGATTATCTGCCCGAGATGGAAAAGAAGGCGCGCGCCTATCTCGACCGGCGCCTCAAAGAGCCGCCGCCGCCGCCGCCGACCAGCTCGAAGCGCTAACGGATCCAGAAATCGGTTGCGACGCGGCTTAGCTTGAGCCGCGCCGCCAGCGCGCGCGACGCTTTGTTCGCAAACGACGTGCTGTAAACGGGCGTGAGCCCGCGCGCGCGCACACGCGCCGCCCAACCGCGCACGGCGTCCGCCGCGTACCCTCTCCGCCGATGCGCGAGATGCGTCTCAACGCCCGCACAATGCACGGCAACGCCCATCCGCACGCTCGCGCAAACCGCGACGGCGCGCTCGTTCTTCAACACAGCAACGAACGGATAGCGCTGCCCCGCATCCGGGATCCAATCTGGCATGTCGCGCAGCAGCGCCGCATCCGCGCCGCCAACCGTGACGCACGCTTCGCTCGGCGCGCCAACATCTTCCGGAACGACAAACGCAGGCCCGCCCCACTCTTCCGCGCCGTGCAGCAGCGCGCGATAGCCGTCCGCCTCTGCCGGCGGCCCGTCCGGCAGCCCAGCGCGCTCCCGCATGCACAACGTCGTCAGCCGATCCGCCAGGTCATCGGAAACGCCCGCGCCGAACCGCCAAGCGCACGCCTCCGCGCCCAGCATTAAATGAAACCGCGCCGCCGCCACGCCGCCCGGCTCGTTCACGCGCACGATCCGCCCGCGCGCGTCGTGCTCATAGAGCGCCGCAAAGCGCGCGTTGAGAAACTCCGCGCTCACACGTGCAGCACGCGCCCATACGCATCGAGCACGCTCTCATGCATCATCTCGCTCAGTGTCGGGTGCGGGAAAATCGTTTCCACCAGCTCGGCTTCGGTGAGTTCGCCCGTCATCGCAATGACGAAGCCGTGAATGAGCTCCGTCACTTCCGCGCCCACCATATGCGCGCCGAGCAGCTCACCGGTCTTCGCGTCAAAGATCGTCTTCACCATGCCCTGGTCTTCGCCAAGCGCGATCGCCTTGCCGTTGCCCGCAAACGGAAAGCGCCCGATGTGCACCGCGCGCCCCGCTTCCTTGGCGCGCGCTTCCGTCATACCCACGCTCGCGACTTGCGGGTGCGTGAACGTGCAGCCCGGAATGCGGCTCACATCCATCGGATGCGGATTGAGCCCCGCAATCGCTTCCACGCAGATCACGCCCTCATGGCTCGCCTTGTGCGCCAGCCACGGCGCGCCCGCGAGATCGCCGATCGCATAGAGCCCCGCGACATTCGTGCGCCCATGCCCATCGTTCACGACATGTCCGCGCTCGACTTTCACACCGAGCGCTTCGAGCCCGAGGTTCTCGACATTGCCGGTAATGCCCAGCGCTAGGATCGCATGGCTCGCCGTCAGCGTCTGGCTCGCGCCGCCGGACATGACGACCGCCTCAACACCGTTCGCATCCGCCTTGAGGCTCTTGGCCTCCGTACTGGTGTGGATCGTGATGCCGTCACGCGCAAAGCGCTTCTGCGCGAACGCCGAAATCTCCGCGTCTTCCACCGGCAACACGCGGTCGAGCATCTCAACGACCGTCACCTTCACGCCAAACGTTGCGTAGAAGCTCGCAAACTCCATCCCGATCGCGCCCGAGCCGAACACGAGCAAGCTCTCGGGCCATTCCGGCGGCGTCATCGCTTCGCGGTAGGTCCACACGCGCGGCCCGGCCTTTAGTCCTGTCGCTGGAAACTCGCGTGCGCGCGCGCCCGTCGCGAGAATCACGTGCTTTGCCTCATAACGTTCGCCCGCGACCACGACCTTTGGTGCGCCGCCGCCCTTCTCGAGCTTCGCTTCGCCCGCGATCACGTCGATCTTGTTCTTCTTCATCAAGAACTGAACGCCGCGCTCCATCCGCTGCGCCACTTTGCGCGAGCGTTCCACTACCGCCGCGCGATCGAACGAGACGCCCTCCACGGAGAGCCCGAACTCCTTCGCGTGCGCGATGTTGCGATAGACCTCCGCTGAGCGCAGCAGCGCCTTCGTCGGGATGCAGCCCCAGTTGAGGCAAACGCCGCCGAGCTTGTCGCGCTCGACGATCGCCGTCTGCATCCCGAGCTGCGCGGCCCGTATCGCCGCGACGTACCCGCCCGGCCCGGACCCAACCACGATCACATCGTACCCGGCCATGCGCTTCCTCTATTCCAAGCCAAACGCGCCGATGATCCCATCGACGACGAACTGCGCGGCCAGCGCGCACAGCAAAATGCCAAAGATGCGCGTCACCACCGCCGCGAACGTCGCGCCCACGAGCCGCGAGATCGGCCCGGCCAGCAAGAACGCGCCCAGGCAGAGCAGTATATTCGCGCCCACGCCTGCGAGGATCACCGCGCGGCT
>CAZXNY010000217.1:0-5095 GCA_964642205.1 uncultured Caulobacteraceae bacterium | reverse complement strand
TTCAAAGGCCCGCTCGCCGTCGCGCGCGAAAGCTTCCGCCCAAAAGACCTGAACCCGCTCGAACCGCAGAACCTGCACATCCAGGAAATCTCGAAGGCCGTGCTGGAATCAGATGGCGAACGCATCGAAGGCGTCAGCGCCTTCGAACAACTCGTCATCGGCCCCCACAGCCCGAGCGGCTTCAAGGGTATTTTGGACGGCGCTGAATAACGTCATCACCCCTCCCCCTTGGGGGAGGGGCAGGGGTGGGGGGCCGCAAAGCCGCCGCAACAATGCAGAACAATTTCACGCGATGACTTGGACGCAACGCCCCGGCGACACTTGGCGAAAGACGGCGCGCCGCACACTCGCGCGCGCGCAAACGTTGCGTCACACGCCAACGCAGTCTGAGTCCGCGCTCTGGAATGTGCTGCGCGTGTTGAAGGCGGAAGGTGCGCACTTCAGACGACAAGCAAACGTCGGCGACTATGTGTTCGATTTCGCCAGCCTGTCGCATCGATTGCTGATCGAACTCGACGGCGGCGTTCACAATGCTCCCAATGTTGCGCTGCGCGACGAGGCGAAACAGAACTGGGCTGAAGAGGCTGGCTATCGCGTGTTGCGCATCAAGAATGAAGAGCTGAGCGACATGTCTTCGGTGTTGGAGCGTGTGCGCCTTGCGCTGCGAGCGCCGCATCCCCTGCCGGTCCCCCCACCCCTACCCCTCCCCCAAGAGGGAGGGGAATAGAGCGCCATGTTCACGCCAACCGAAACCCAAAAGCTCGAAGCGTTCCTCGCGCACACGCTTGGCGTTCCGAGCGCGAAGATCGAGAACGTCGTGCGCATTCATGGCGGCGCGTCACGGCAGACCTATTCGTTCGACGTGACGACGAGCGCCGGCAAGCGCGGTTACATCTTGCGCCGCGATCCGCCAGACAGCCTCATCGACACTGACCGCGCGCTTGAGTTCGCCGCCTACAACAGCGTGCTCAACGAAAACGTGCCCGCCCCGCGCCCCGTCGCGCTGGTGACCGATCCGGCCGTGCTGGGCGCGCCGTTTTTCGTGATGGAGCGTATCGAGAACGCCAGCGCGGGCTCACCGTTCAACCCAAACGCTTTCGGCGAGCACAGCGCAGCCATAGGCAAAGAGTTCTTCTCCATCCTCGGCCGCATCCACGCCATCGATCCGCACGCGAGCGAACTCGCAAAGGTCGCCATCGCGCCGAACCCGGAAGAGTGCTGGAAGCGCGAGCTCGATCATTGGGCCAACGTCATCGCGATGGATGCGCTGGAGCCGCAGCCGATCGCGGAAGCTGCGATCCGCCGTTTGCGCGCCAATCCACCGCCGCCGCCGCGCAAACTCGCGATCGTCCACGGCGATTATCGCATCGGCAATTTCCTGCATGATGGCAAAGGCACGATCAAAGCCGTGCTTGATTGGGAGATGGCGCATATTGGCGATCCGATGGAGGACCTCGGCTGGGCGCTCGATCCGCTGTGGGCGCAAGGCCGCAAGGACCTCGCCGCCGGCCTTCTGCCGATGAATGACGCTGTCGAATTGTGGGAAGACGCCGCCGATCAGGATTTCGACGCTGAGCGCTTCCGCTGGTGGTCGCTGTTCGCGAGCCTCAAAGGCCTCGCGATCTGGATTTCATCGTCGAAGACCGTTGTAGACGGCAAGAACACCGATCCGATCCTCGCCTTCTCCGGGTGGTACTGCCTCACGCGCCACAACCAGATCGTCGCGGAACGCCTCGCGGCCGCCAAGCGCGGAGGCCTCTGATGCGCCCGTCGATCCCGCAACTTCTCGTCGGCGCCGCCGGCACGATCCGCAACGCGCTCGGCGGCATGCGCGGCGAAAGCTACGCGATGGCGAGCATGGGCACGCTCGGCATGCTGCTGATCTTGATGTCGCAGGAAGCCGACCGCGCAGCCGAAACGCTCGTGAGCGAACAAGACGCGATCCGCGCCCTGTTCGCCGCCGCCGCCGGCCACGCGCTGCCCGAGCCGCTGCGCACGCGCGTTGCCGAAGCGGCGCAGGGCGTGCGCGCGTCGCTGCGCGTCGACGTGCTGCAAGCTGAAACCAACGAGCTCAAAGCGTTGCTGACAGAACTGCACGCGTGGCTAGAGACGAGCCCGTTCGATTGGGCCGAGGCGCTCGAAGCGCGCATCTGGGAAATCCTGCGCCTCGGGGCCGCCGCCCGCGCGCTCTACCTCCCCACGCTCTGACACCCCCACTGAGCGCGCGGCCTTGCCGCCGCGCCCGGGCGCCCGTAAGCCCGGAACCATGAACGCGCCCGTCCAGCCTCCGCGCCGTGACCTCTATCCCGCCATCGAGCCCTCGCGCAGCGAGATGCTCAAAGTCTCCGGCCTCCACACGATTTACGTGGAGGAGAGCGGCAAACCAGGCGGCAAGCCGGTCATCGCGCTGCATGGCGGGCCGGGCGGCGGGCTCTCGCCCGAGATGCGCCGCTTTTTCGATGCGCAACGTTTCCGCACGCTCGCGTTCGATCAGCGCGGCTGCGGGCGCTCCACGCCGCATGCGGACCTGCGGGAGAATACGACCTGGGATCTCGTCGCCGACATGGAGCTGATCCGTGAGCGCGCGGGGATCGACAAATGGCTGGTGTTTGGCGGCTCATGGGGCTCGACACTCGCGCTCTCTTACGCCGTGAAGCACCCAGAGCGCGTCGCGGGCCTCGTGCTGCGTGGCATCTTCCTCATCACGCAGCATGAGATCGATTGGTTCTACCAACAGGGCGCGAGCAACGTCTTCCCGGATGCGTTCGATCGCTTCCTCGCGCCGATCCCGCTCGAAGAGCGCGGCGATCTTCTCACCGCGTTTCATAAGCGCCTCAACAGCGACAACCGCGAAGAGCGCGTCGTCGCCGCGCGCGCCTGGTCACGTTGGGAGGGCGAGTCCATTTCGTTCGCCGGCCCCGCGGCGCTGCCGCCGCGCTTCAACGACGATCGCTTCGTCGACGCATTCGCGCGCATCGAAACGCACTACTTCGTCAACAAGGGCTTTTTCCCGAAAGACGGCTGGTTGATCGAGCAAGCCGCCGAGAAGCTGCGCGATATCCCGACGCGCATCGTCCACGGCCGCTACGACATGTGCACGCCGCTCGATTCCGCGTGGAAGCTGAAGAAAGCGATGCCGCACGCGCATCTCGAAATCGTACCCGACGCTGGCCATTCGAGCCTCGAGCCCGGCATCGTCGACGCGCTCGTGCGCGCCGGCGACTGGATGGGCGACAACGTCCGCTGGTAGGGCGCTACGCGCCGAGCGCCAACCGCAAGAACGCCGCGTCCGAGTAGGCCGGCCCGCCGCGCCGCCCGAGCATCGCAGCGAGAATGCCGTCGGCCTGCCGCACGATCACCATTTCAAGCGGCGGAATGAGATAGAGCCGCTGATCGCCAGCGCCCGCCGCCATGCGCACATCGAAGCGCCGCGCGAGATCGGCCGGCGCATCGATCGGCATCGACCGTGTTGGTCCGCGCAAGCCGGGCCGCAACAGCCACCAGCTCAGCCCGTAACCAGGGTTGGCGGGCGTCGGCACAAAGTTAGCGCTCAACGCATCGACATCGAGAAGCCGTTCGCCGCGCCGCATCACGAAGTCGCCGAACTTGGCCCAATTGCGCGCCGTGAGCGCCGCGCCCTGCGGCAACAGCGGATTGCCATCGCGCCCGCGCCGCCATTGGCCAATCGCGACGTATTCCGGAGCCAGCACGCGCGCCCGCAGGTACTCGGTCGGATCGGAGTTCTGGCGCGAAGCCGCAAGCTTGCGCTTCATGATCTCGCCGAAAATCTGAAACGGCGCCGGCCCGTACTGAAACACCGCGCCCGGCGTGTCGCGCAAAGGCGTGGCGACCGCCTCCTCGTAGCCCGGCGGCATGCCGATCCGCCCCGGCGCGAGCCCGCTCGTGAGCGACAAGAGCTGCCGGATCGTGATCGCGCGCCGCGCATCGCCGCGCCACTCATGCAGCGTGTCCGCGCACGCCTCATCAAGCGCAAGCAATCCGTCCTTCACCGCGAGCGCGGCGATAACGCCGCAAAAGCTCTTCGTCCCACTCGCCAGCTCGTGGAAGCGATCGGCGCCGCCGCCATTCGGGTAATCCTCGAACACCACCTCGCCCGCGCGCATCACCAACATCGAAATGCCACGCCGCTCGGCCGAATACGCAGCCGCGGCGCGCAGCGTATTGTCCTGCGCGAAAGCTGGGATTGCGGCGCTCGCCGCGCCTGCCGCCAAGACCGTGCGCCGTGTGATGCTCATGCGCGCCTCCCCACGTTCAACGCGCGGGCGCGCATGTTCCGTCGCGCCATCGGTTAATTCTGCACCCCGTGAATGCCCTCGAACGCGGCGATCAGCATCTGCCGGTTCTCCGGCTGCGCATCGACGAGCAACGTCTCGGGCGCGACGAGCACGCCGGGCGAGATCGACTGCAGCCAGATATGCGACGTGGGCGAGGCCCATTGCGGATCGTCGAGCGTGCCGGCGGCGACGAACCGAAACTCAGGTGACGCTACAGGCTCGTGCCACATCCGCACGCCGCACCGCGTGCAGCGCACGATATCCACCTCGCGCCCGCTATCGGCGCGCTTGCGGTATCGCTCGACCTCGCCACGCTCGTGCACGAACGCTTCGGTGTCCGCGATCAGCATCAAAATGTGCGTCGCGCCCGAGAGCTTCTTGCAGTCCATGCAATGGCAGGCGTTGATCGCCTTCGGGCGCGCTTCGAGCTTGTAGCGCGCCGCGCCGCAGAGGCACCCGCCAAGGTGCGGCGGCGCCGGGATGTTGGGAAAAGCGCTCATGGCGATATGTGACTCGCTTGGCGCGCGCTTGCCAATCCCCCCGCTCAGTTTCCCCCGCTGAGTTCCAGTGTGTAACGCGCTAGCTGCGCACCGGCTTCACCGCGCCCGCCGCCTTCTTCGCCCGCGCCCGCGCCTCATCCGTATCGGCGCCGCGCGAAACCGCCACGCCCATCCGCCGCTTCGCGAAGCTCTCCGGCTTCCCAAACAGCCGCAAATCCGTGTCGGGAACCGCGAGCGCCTCAGCGACGCCCTCGAACGCGATCCCGTCCGCTTCCATGCCGCCGTAAATCACGGCCGACC
>CAZXNY010000216.1:0-5109 GCA_964642205.1 uncultured Caulobacteraceae bacterium | reverse complement strand
GCGTTTCCTCCCTATCTAACTTGCCCCGGGCTCGCCCGGGGCATTTTGTTTTTGAGCTTCCGGTATGGCCAACCTGACGGAGCGGCTAGGCGAGGCTGCGGTGCAGCGTGGCGGCCGCCAGGGTTTCGGCGACCCGGGTAAAGTCAGCCCGCACCCGCTCGAAGCCTGAAGAGCGCTGCAGGGTGACCTCATCCAGATAGAGCGCCCGGCTCACCTCGATCTGGAGCGCATGAACCCGCTGGCCAGGCCGCCCGTACATCTGCGTGGTGTGGCCGCCAGCGAACGGCGCATTGCGCGCCACCCGGTAGCCGCGCCGCCGCAACGTCGCCTCAACGAGCGCCGTGACCGAGGGGTGGCAGGACGCGCCGAACCGGTCCCCGAGCACGATGTCCGGCGCCGCTGCGCCGCGCGCGCAAGACGGCATCGAGTGGCAGTCGATCAGCACCGCACAGCCGAACGACTCCTTTGCCTCCGCGACCAGGCGCGCGAGCGCGGCGTGATACGGCCGGTGAACGCTTGCGAGGCGCTGCTCGGCATCGGCGAGCGCGAGTTTCCGCCGATAGATCGGCTGTCCGTCGCCAGTTATGCGCGGAATGGCGCCAAGACCGGCTTGGACGCGCGGCGAGCACGAAGCGGCGAAAGAAGGCAGCCGCTCATCGTACATGTCCGGGTCGAGTTCGGCCGGATCACGGTTGAGATCGACGTAGGCGCGCGCCACGGTCGCCGCGATCACGGCTGCGCCGTAGCCTGCGGCGCCGCCGATTAGCTCATCGACATACGCGTCTTCGGAGCGCCGGAGATTTTGAATGCCTGCGCGCGTTTCGGCCAGCAGATCGGCCGGATAGCGCCTGCCGCTGTGCGGGGACGCAAAAATGAGCGGCGTGGTGCGCTTGAGCGGCTCGATGACCAGGTAGGGGGGCGCCGCATCGCTCGCCGCGCCGGCATCGTCGGCCGAAGCGGCAGCGCCGTCATACCCGCTTTCCTGAAACGCATCCATTACGCCATTTGAACACCTAGCCGGACGCTAAGGGCAACCCTTAAAGCCCGATGGGTACCCGCCCGGGCGCGCGCCCGGGCAGCAGCGGCAAGGCGGCCTTTACCTCCTGGGGGCTATTGAGTACCGCTGGTGACGGCCGTTTTTGGAGCCCGATGGCCTATGGCGCGGATAATTCTCGCGGAAGACGATGACTCGCTCAGGACCTTCCTGACGTCGAGCTTGTCGCGCGCGGGCCACACGGTTGAATCCTTCGGCGATGGCGACAGCGCCTGGGAAGCGCTGGAGCGATCGACCTTCGATCTCCTGCTGACCGACATCGTCATGCCCGGCCTCGATGGCATCGAACTGGCGCGCAGGGGCGCCGAGGCGGACCCCGGCATGAAGATCGTCTTCATCACGGGTTTTGCCGCGGTGGCGCTTTCGGCCCAAAGCCAAGCGCCGAAGGACGCCAAGGTCCTCTCCAAGCCGTTCCACCTGAAAGACCTGGTGGCCGAGGTCGAACGCGTCATCGCTGCCTAAGGGCCGTTCTCACAAACTGGCGTCTCGTCGCGTGATTGCTTGACGCGTTGCGCCCGTGCGGGCTTGTCACAAAACCGTAGCAAACGGTGAGGGGCAACCGATGAGGCGCGTAGCTGGGATGTGCGTGAGCGTGGGTGTCGCGGCGCTTTTAACGGCATGTGCGAGCGCGCCATCGCCGCGCGCATCCGTGCGTCTGCCGCAAGCCGCCGACCCATATTTCACAGCCGGCGGCGCCGAGGTGGACCGCATCGCGCCGCAAGGTCTCGAGCGCGCGCGCAACGTGATCCTGTTCGTCGGCGACGGCATGGGCGTCTCGACGGTGACGGCCGCGCGAATCTACGCGGGCCAAGCGCGCGGCGTCGATGGCGAGAGCTACGACCTGACGATGGACACGTTCCCGCACTCGGCGTTCTCGCGCACGTACAGCCACAACTTCCAAGTCGCGGACTCATCATCGACCGCGACGGCGATGACAACTGGCGTGAAGACGCGCTCGGCCGTCGTCAACGTCTCCAGCGATGTGCCGCTCGGCGACTGCGCCGCTTCGCAAGGGCGCGGCGTACGCACGTTGTGGGAGGTCGCGGAAGAGCAGGGTCTTGCAACCGGCGTCGTTTCCACCGCGCGCATCACGCACGCAACGCCGGCCGCGACTTACGCGCACACGCCGCATCGCGGATGGGAGAACGATTCCGTGGTGGCGAGCGCGCCGAACGGATCGGGCTGCGCCGACATCGCGCGCCAATTGATCGAGTGGCCGGCGGGCGACGGTTTCGAACTCGCGCTCGGCGGCGGGCGCGCCAATTTCATCCCGCGCACCGCGCCCGATCCGGAAAACCCAACAGCGCGCGGCCTGCGCGCCGACGGGCGCGACCTCACGGCCGAGTGGGCCGCGCGCCCAAACAGCGTGTTCGTGTGGAACGCGGCGCAGCTCGCCGCCGCGCCAGAAAACGCGCAGATCCTTGGGCTATTCTCGCCCTCGCACATGGCCTATGAGCGCGAACGCGCGGCGGATGTAGGCGGCGAGCCTTCGCTCTCGGAGCTGACCTCGTTCGCGATCAGCCGTCTCGCACGCAATCCGAACGGATACGTGTTGATGGTCGAAGGCGGGCGCGTCGATCACGCGCATCACGAAGGCGCCGCGGGCGATGCGCTGCGCGAAGCGGTCGAACTCGACAACGCCGTGCGCACCGCGCTCGAAATGACGAGCCGGGACGACACGCTCATCCTCGTCACGGCCGATCACAGCCACACGTTGACGATCGCGGGCTATCCGCCGCGCAACAATCCGATCCTCGGGCTTACCGGCACGAGCGACAGCGGCGAAGGCGCGGGCCCGACGGATGGTCTTCCGTACACGACGCTCGGTTACGCCAATGGCCCTGGCGCGATGCGTCCAGCGGGCCAACCCCGCGCCAACCTCAGCAATGTCGATACGGCCGCGCCGACTTTTCGCCAGCAGGCGCTCATTCCGATGCTCTCGGAAACGCATGGCGGCGAAGACGTGCCGCTCTATGCTTGGGGACCCGGTGACGCTGCTGTCTCAGGTACGCTTGAGCAGAACGCGATCTTCCACGTGATGTTCAGAGCGCTCGGTTTCCGCGTGCAATAGCTCAGAGCGCTGGGTGCGCGTGCTGATCGGGGTGCGTGACGTAAAAGTCGAGCGCGCCGAGCAGTTCGCGCCACGCGGCGTCGATCTCGCTCGTCCACGCGTCACCGCACACGTCACGCAACGTGTCACGCACCGTGCCGAAGAACACGCCGAACGTTTCCGGCGGCACACCGTAGCCGTCATGCGTGACGACCTCGCACTGGATCAGCGTGCGCGCATATTGGCGCGGCCCGATGAAATCGAGGATCGCCGTGATCACGCGCGCCAGCATCTCGCCCTTCACGGCGTGGTTCGCATCGCGCCAAAACAGCTCTTCCATCTCGGGATGCGCCGCAAACAGGCGCGCATAAACGAGGGGCGTCAGGTCCGCGCAGCGCTCCGCCGCGAGTTCGAAGCTTTGTTCGATCAAATCGGCGCGCATTCGTGCCTCCTTGACCATAGTGCAGGCGATGCGCGCGCGGCGCAAGTGGGCTAGCATCCGCGCAAACCGAGGAGCGCGCGATGTTTGAGGGCAAGGTGTGGTGGATCACGGGGGCGTCGTCCGGCATTGGGGCCGCGCTCGCTGAAGCACTCGGCAAAGCCGGCGCGCGGCTCATCCTCTCTGGCCGCAACGAGAGCGCGCTGCGTGACGTTGCGGCGCGCGCGGGCAAAGACCCGCTGATCCTGCCGTTCGAAGCGACGGATTTCGCGCGCGTGCCGAAGGTGGCGGACGAGGCTTGGGCGTGGGCGGCGGCGCAGAGCGGCGGCGTTGACGGGCTCGTGAACAACGCGGGCATCTCGCAGCGCTCGATGGCGGTCGACACGGTGTTCGATGTCTATCGCAAGATCATTGATGTCGATCTCCTCGCGCCGATCGCGCTGACGCAAGCGATCCTGCCGCGCATGGCGGATCGCGGAACGGGCCACATCGTCGGTATCTCAAGCGTTGCCGGCATCGTCGGCGCGCCGCTCCGGAGCGCCTACAGCGCCGCCAAGCACGGCCTCATCGGCTACCACGATAGCGTCCGCGCAGAGACGGCGTATAGCGGCCTCAAAGTACTCGTTGTCGCGCCAGGCTCGGTGGCGACGAACGTTTCCAAGAACGCGCTCGACGCCAACGCGCAGGCGCGCGGCTTTTCCGACGCTGCGATCGACAACGGCATGCCGACAGACGTCGCCGCCGCGCGCATCCTCGACGCGCTGCGCAACGACACGCGCGAGCTCATCTTGGCTGAAGGGGGCGAAGCCAATTCCGCCGCGCTGCGCCGTGCAAACCCGGACGCGTTGTTCGACTTGATGGCGAACCTGGTCGCGAACGGCTACGCCAAGCAGCTGGGCGCGGAGAAGGGTTAAGGCGGTGCCGCGCAACTGCCTTCTTTCGCCGCCGGCGTCAGCTTGGCGGGCAGCCGAGTTGCTTTCGCAGGCCGTTGCTGAACACAATGCTGGCAATCGCGTTGCGGCGGCTTCGCTCTTTCAAGCTGCAAATCTTCCGGAAATTGGCGCATGGTTTCGTTGCGTTGTTGGTCCGCACAGCGCGGCGATACATGGCCCCAAGCCAACCGTCCGTGATCCGCCAGTGCTCCAGCCGAAGGATCGGTTCAAGCCGCGGATGCCGAGCGCGGCGACAAAGGCGGGCCTCCTTGAGCGCGACGGCTTTCATTGCCGCTTCTGCGGTCTGCCAGTTATCGCGAAGGAAATTATCGTGGCGATTGCGCGTTGCTACCCCGAAGAGGCGCCCTGGACAGACATCGCCACCCAGCAACACCTGATGTTTCAAGCGGCCAATCTGCAGTTCGACCACGTCCTTCCGCACGCGCGCGGCGGCGAGAGCGTGCTTGAGAACATGGTCGTGACATGCGCCGTCTGTAACTACGGACGCATGTCAAACACGCTAGCGGAGTCGGACTTGTCAGATCCGCGAAGTCGCGCAGTTCAGCCGTCACAGTGGGACGGCCTCAGCAACTTTTCGACAGCAGACTAATGGTGGGCGCGACAGGGATTGAAC
>CAZXNY010000215.1:0-5116 GCA_964642205.1 uncultured Caulobacteraceae bacterium | reverse complement strand
CGTGCTTGAGCTCGATGGTGAAGTTGTCGAGCGCGTCGATCCGCATATTGGTTTGCTGCATCGCGGCACCGAGAAGCTGATCGAGTACAAAACGTACCTACAGGCGATGCCGTATTTCGACCGGCTCGACTACGTCGCGCCGATGAACCAGGAGCATGCCTGGTGTCTCGCGATCGAGAAGCTCGCGGGCATCGAAGTGCCGCGCCGCGCGCAAATCATCCGCGTTCTCTATTCGGAGATCGGGCGGATCATGAACCACATTATGAACGTCTGCATGCAGGCGATGGATGTGGGCGCGCTGACGCCGCCGCTGTGGGGCTTTGAAGAGCGTGAAAAGCTTTGCGTGTTCTACGAGCGCGCGTCCGGCTCGCGCATGCACTCGGCCTATTTTCGGCCGGGCGGCGTGCACCAAGATTTGCCGCCGGCGCTGATCGAGGACATCGCGGCGTTCTGCGACCACTACCCGAAACTGGTCGACGATCTGGAAACGCTGCTGACCGACAACCGCATCTTCAAGCAGCGCAACGTGGATATCGGCGTTGTGAGCGAACAGGATGTGTTCGACTGGGGCATGTCCGGCGTCATGGTGCGGGGCTCGGGCCTCGCCTGGGATCTGCGGCGCTCGCAGCCTTACGAGATTTACTCCGAACTCGCGTTCAAAGTTCCGGTGGGCAAGAACGGCGATTGTTATGATCGCTACCTCTGCCGCATCGAGGAGATGCGCGAGTCCGTGAAGATCATGCAGCAATGCATCGCGTTGCTGCGCACGACGCCCGGGCCCGTGCTGCCCGAACACTCGAAATATTCGCCGCCGCGCCGCGCGGACATGAAGAACTCGATGGAAGCGCTGATCCATCACTTCAAGCTCTACACCGAAGGCTTTCACGTGCCCGCGGGTGAGGCGTATGCCGCCGTCGAGGCGCCGAAGGGCGAGTTCGGCGTCTATCTGGTCGCTGACGGCACGAACCGGCCGTATCGCTGCAAGATCCGGGCGCCGGGATTCTCGCACCTCGAAGCGATGGACTACCTCTGCAAGGGCCACATGCTGGCAGATGTGAGCGCGATCCTCGGCTCGATCGACATCGTGTTCGGGGAAGTCGACCGGTGATGCGGGCGGCCGGCGCCGCGCGATGATGATCTGGATCGAAATCGTCACGGCGGCGATCATCGCTGTAGTCGTGTTTGGAGCGGCGCTCTTCCGGCTGAAGCCGGAGCACATGAACGGCGATGCGACGGCGGTGCGGATCGGGGCCGCGCTTCAGGGCGTGCTGTTTGGGGGCGCGATCGCCTTCTTGATGCTGCCGCTGCGGATGCAGCTCATGGCTGACGGGCCGCCGGCGCCGCGCAGCTTTGGGCCCTGGTTCATCGCGCTCGGGATCATTTGGTTCATCCGAAGCGGCGTCATCGCGCGGCTGCCGTTAATCGGGCACCCGTTCCGGGCCTACCGGCTGGCGACGCTGCGGCAGAGCGTTTCGGTCGCAGAGGCGCGGATTACGCGCCTTGAGGCGCTAGATCGGCCAAAGGGCGGAGCGGCTGCGCCATGAGGCCCCCTCGCGATTTCCGGCAGGGCGCTTTAGAAGGGCGCCCGATATGAGTCCTGTAGACATCGCCCAAGGGCAACTCGACGCCTACAACGCCCAGAACCTGGACGCGTACATGGCGTACTTCGCCGATCATTGCGTCATCGCCGATCTGAACGGCCAGGTGACGAGCCCGAACGCCGCCGCAATCCGCGAGCGGTACGCAAAGGCTTTCGCGCAATGGCCGCAGAACAAGGCGGTGCTGCTCAACCGGATCGCGCTCGGCAATGTCGTGATCGACCATGAAGACGTGATCCGCGCGCCAGGCGGCGAGCGGTTCGAAGCGATCGCCATTTACACCATCGCGGACGGCAAGATCGTTCGCGTCGATTTCGCAAGGTAAGCGCCATGTCCGTCCGCCGCCTCGCCGCTGAGCAACCCGCCAGTTTCGCGTTCACGGACGCGAGCATGCAGGTCGCGCGCTTCTGGCTCGCGAAATATCCGCCGGAGCGGAAGGCCTCGGCGGTGATCCCGTTTCTTTGGATCGCGCAGAAGCAGGAAGGCTGGGTGAGCGAGCCGGCGGTGCGTGTCATCGCCGAGATGCTCGACATGGCCGTTATCCGCGTTCTGGAAGTCGTGACGTTCTACACGATGTTTCATCTCCAGCCGGTCGGGAAGCATCACCTGCAAGTGTGCGGCACGACGCCGTGCATGCTGCGCGGGTCGGAAGCGCTGAAGGATGTGTGTAAGCGGCGCATCGGGGAAAAGTTCGAAGTGACGGCCGATGGCCTCTTTTCGTGGGAAGAGGTCGAGTGCGTGGGCGCGTGCACGAATGCGCCGGTGGTGGCGATCCACGACTACTTCAACGAGGATTTGACGCCCGATGCGTTCGAGGCGCTGATCGACAAGCTCGCGCGCGGCGAAGCGATCGAGCGCGGCTCGGCGATTGGCCGGATCAACTCGGCGCCGGAAGGCGGACCTGATGTCCTGAAAGATCCGGCGCTCTACGATGGCTCCCTCGCACAAAAGATCACGCTCCCGAACTTGCCGGGACCCGGCGGCGCCTCGTGATGAGCGACGCCGAGCCGACGCCTCCGCCTGAGAGCGATGCGCTGTCGAAGCGCAAAGCGCTTCCGTGGGAAGAGAAGGACGCCACCAAGCATCCTGGCTTCAAGGCGGCGGCGTTCATCTATCTCGCCGCAGCGATGATCATGCTTGGCGTTGGCGGCTACATGCTGCTCTCAGTGGGCCATCCCTTGATGAGCGTGCCGGTGATCGCCCCGGCGTTAGGCGCTTTCTATTTCATCGTGCGCTTCGCGATGATGATGCGACCGAAGATTTGAGGACTGCACGACATGCTTGCCGATAAGGACCGCATCTTCCTCAATCTCTACGGCGTCCACGATTGGGGCCTTGAGGGCGCTAGGCAGCGCGGCGCGTGGAACGCGACACCGGACATGATCAGTGCGGGGCGCGACTGGATCATTCAGCAGATCAAGGACAGCGGCTTGCGCGGCCGGGGCGGGGCGGGCTTTCCGACGGCGCTGAAGTGGACCTTCATGCCGAAGGAAGTGAAGGAGCGGCCGCACTATCTCGTCGTCAACGCCGACGAGAGCGAGCCTGGCACCTGCAAAGACCGCGAGATCATGCGGCATGATCCGCACCTCTTCATCGAAGGCTGCATGCTCGCGTCGTACTGCATCCGCGCGAACGCATGTTACGTCTATATCCGCGGCGAGTTCGTGTTTGAGCGCGAGCGCATGGAAGCGGCGATCAAGCAGGCCTATGAGGCAAAGCTGATCGGTAAGAACAACATCAACGGATGGGATTTCGACATCTACATCCATCACGGCGGCGGCGCTTATATCTGCGGCGAAGAGACCGCGCTGCTTGAAAGCCTCGAAGGCAAAAAGGGCCAACCTCGCTTGAAGCCGCCGTTCCCGGCGAATGCCGGGCTTTATGGCTGCCCGACAACGGTGAACAACGTCGAGAGCATCGCGGTGGTCGGCACGATCCTGCGCCGTGGGTCGAAATGGTTTGCAGGCATAGGCCGCGCCAACAACACCGGCACCAAGGTGATGTGCATTTCAGGGCACGTGAACCGGCCGTGCAACGTCGAAGTCGAGATGAGCATTCCGCTCAAGGAACTGATCGAGAGCTATGCCGGCGGCGTGCGCGGCGGGTGGGGCAATCTGAAAGCGGTGATCCCGGGCGGCTCATCGGTGCGGATGATCCCGGCGCACGAAGCCGAAACCGCCTTGATGGATTACGACTCGCTGCTGGCGTTGAAGAGCGGTCTCGGGACGGCGGCGGTGATCGTGATGGATCAGTCCACAGATCTGATCCGGGCGATCGCGCGGCTCGCTTACTTTTACAAACATGAGAGCTGCGGCCAGTGCACCCCCTGCCGCGAGGGCACCGGTTGGATGTGGCGCGTGCTGGAGCGCATGGCGCTCGGCGATGCAGAGCACAGCGAAATCGATTTGCTGCTCGATGTCGCAAGCCAAGTGGAAGGCCACACGATCTGCGGGCTTGGCGACGCCGCCGCTTGGCCGATTCAAGGGCTCATCCGTCATTTCCGGCCGGAGATCGAGCAGCGCATCGATCGCTACCGCGCGGCGAAGGGCGTGCATCAAGTGCGCGCGCCCGCCACGGTCTGAATAGCGCGATGAAACATTTCATCCTCTTCTACGACTACCGGGCCGATTACATGGAGGCGCGGGTTCCGTTGCGTCCGGCGCACATGCGCGAAGCGTTCAAGGCGATCGATGCGGGCGAAATGGTGCTTGCGGGCGCCTACGCGGATCCGCCCGACGGGGGCGCGCTCGTGTTTCGCGGAGAAACGCGGGAGGTCGCGGAGAACTTTGCGCGCAACGACCCGTATGTTTTGAACGGGCTCGTCACGGCGTGGCGGGTGCGTGAATGGACCACCGTGGTCGGTGATTTGGCGCTCACTCCCGTGCAGCGCCCCGCTGAATAACTGCGAGCGATTCGCAACACGCAATTGGCCACGATTCGTTCGCCGCGTCAGAGTCTTGCGCGCGCCATACCGGGCTTTGGGACCACTTGCGGCGGCGCAATAAATCGGCCACGAACCGCCCGCGATTTGGCCGATCGCGATATGGAATCGGTGATGACGAAAATCCTCGTCGATGGCGCGGAAATCGATGTGCCGCCTGAATACACGCTGCTCCAAGCGTGCGAGGCGGCAGGCGCCGAGATTCCGCGTTTTTGCTATCACGAGCGTCTGTCGATCGCCGGCAATTGCCGGATGTGCCTCATCGACGTGAAGGTTGGCGGCCGTTCGGGCCCCAAGCCGATTGCGTCGTGTGCGCAACAAGTCAAAGACCTGCCGCCGCCGCGTGACGACAAGCTCAACGAGCTGGTGACGAAGTCCGATGTCGTCACGAAGGCGCGCAAGGGCGTGATGGAGTTCTTGCTCCTCAATCACCCGCTCGATTGTCCGATCTGCGACCAGGGCGGCGAGTGCGACCTGCAAGATCAGGCGATGGGCTATGGCCGCGGCGGCTCGCGCTTCGAGGAGAACAAGCGCGCCGTCGAAGAAAAATTCATGGGCCCGCTCGTGAAGACGGTGA
>CAZXNY010000214.1:0-5150 GCA_964642205.1 uncultured Caulobacteraceae bacterium | reverse complement strand
GCAGGACGTGCTGGAGAGCGGCGGCGCGGCGGCGTTCGGCGTCAATGACGGCTGGCTCAATCGCGCGCTGCAGCTATTGCCCGCCAATGCGGCGCATGCAGGCGTTGGGATCGGCGCGAGCGTGCCGCTGGTGTTGCGCGGCGGCGCGCACGCGACGAACTGGGCGCCCTCGATTGCGCCGAGCGCGAACCAAGACACGCTTATGCGGCTTGCCGATTTGTACGCGGGCGATGCGTTGCTGGCGCCGGCGCTCGCGCAAGCAATTGAGACGGCGGCAATCGCAGGCGAAGCGGACATGAGCGGCATGCGGGGCGCGGCGGGCCGTGTTGGGCCGGGCGCGTATCGCACGCTCACAGAAGCGGCGGCGCGCTTGATGGCGGCGCCGGGCGGGCCGGTTGCGGGCGTGGTTTCACTCGACGGGTGGGACACGCATGCGGGGCAAGGCGCGGGCGAAGGCGCGCTCGCGTTCCGGCTCGGCGCGCTCGATACAGCCCTCGCGACGCTTGAGACGGGCCTCGGCGCACATTGGGAAAAGACGGTGGTGATCGTCGCCAGCGAGTTCGGGCGCACGGTGGCGGAGAATGGCACGCGCGGCACCGATCACGGCACGGGCGGGGTTGCGTTCGTGTTCGGCGGCGCGGTGCGCGGCGGGCGGTTCGTGGGCGATTGGCCGGGGCTTGCGCCGGGGGCGCTGTTCGAAGGACGGGACTTGGCGCCGGCGAACGATGTGCGCGCCCTGTTTGCGGCGGCGCTGCGCGATCATTGGGGGCTCGACCGGGCGGCGCTTTCTTCGCGCGTGTTTCCGGGGCTGGCGCCGGGCGCTGCGATCGATGGGCTCGTGGTATGACGGGCAGCGACGGATTCGCGCTGTTCGCACCGTTCAACCCCTCTGGCGAGGGGCGACAGGAGTTCAAATCATGCTGAAGACCGCCGCTGCTCTCGTTGCGCTCGCCCTCCTCGCTACGCCCGCGCTGGCGCAGGGCGGCGGCATCGGCGCGATGATCATGGCGCAGGACGCGAACGGCGACGGCGCGATCACGCGCGCGGAAGCAGAAGCGGCGCGCGCGGCGATGTTCGCGCGGCTCGATGCGAACCGGGACGGGTCGATGCAAACGTCCGAACGTCCAACCGGGCAGATGGCGCAAATGGTTGCACGCGCCGATTCCAACAATGACGGCGTGATTTCGCGGGCCGAATACATGGCCCAGCCCTATCGGCTGTTCGACCGGCTCGATGGCAATAACAACGGCACGCTTGAGGCGAGCGAGCTTGCAATGCTGCGCGCGATGGGCGGCGGCCGGTAGCATGGAGACGGCGTGAGCCCGGCGCGTGCACGATCCGGATGCGGCGCTGATCAAGGCCGCGGGCGCGGGGGACGCGCGCGCGGCGCAAACGCTCATCACCAAACACGCCCCGCGCCTCAACCGGCTTGCGCGCCGGATGCTGAACGATGCGATGGAAGCCGAGGACGTGACGCAGGAGGTGTTCCTGCGCGTGTGGAAGCAGGCGCCGCGCTGGCGCGAGGGCGAGGCGAAGGTCGAGACCTGGATGCATCGCGTGGCGCTCAATCTCTGTTACGACCGGCTGCGCAAACGGCGCGAGACGCTCGATCCCGATGCGGGCGCGGATCTGCCCGATCCCGCACGCGGCGCGGAAGATGCGTTGGCGGCGGGCCAGCAAGCGGCGCGCGTGCGGGCGGCGCTTGCGCAATTGCCGGAGCGCCAGCGCGCGGCGATCGCGCTCTGCCATTTCGAGGAAGCGACGAACATCGAAGCGGCGGCGGCGCTCGAAGTCAGCGTCGATGCGCTGGAATCTTTGCTGGCGCGCGGACGGCGGGCGCTGCGCGCGGCGCTGGCCGATTTGGCGCCGGGAGCGTGACGCGATGAACGCAGAACGGCTTTCCGCAATTTTGGAAACGTATGGCGCCGATCCCGGGCGCTGGCCGGCGGAGGAACGCGCGGCGGCGGAAGCGCTGCTCGCGAGCGGCGTTGGCGTGGATGCGCTGGCCGAGGCGCGCGCGCTCGATGCGCTCTTGGCGCAAAACGATGCGGGCGCGCCCAGCGAGCTTTTGATGGCGCGCCTCAAGCGCGCGGCGCCGCGCGCGGTGAGCTGGCGGGCGGCGGGCGCGCTGGCGGCGTGCGCGGTGCTCGGCTTGGCGCTTGGGTATGGCGGGGCGATGCGGATGGCGCCGCCGGATGCGGCTGACGCCGTGTTCGGCGCGGCGTTCGACATCGATGCGCTGGAGGGCGGGCGATGAGCTCCTTTCCGTGGCGCACGCTCCTCTTCCTCTCGCTCGCGTTCAATCTGCTGCTGATTGGCGGGGCGGTTGGCGCGTACACGGCGGGCGTGCGGGTGCAGCGCGAGGCGCCGGCGGTTGTCGGCGCGGCGATTCCGGCGGGGCCCGGCGCGTTCATGCTTGCGCTGCCGCCGGATGTGCGCGCCGAGGTGCGCGCTGCTCTGGAAGATACGTGGGCTGAGACGCGGGCGGAGCGTGAGGCGGCGCGCGATGCGCGCCAAGCTGTGCTCGACGCGGCGCGCGCCGAGCCGTTCGATGCGGCGGCGATGAACGTAGCGCTTGGCGCGATGCGTGCGGCCGATGCGGTGGTGGCGCAGCGCTACCACGAAGCGGTGACGGAAACATTTGGCGCGCTGACGCCGGAAGCGCGCCGCGCGGCGACGGAAGCGCTGGCGCAGCCGCGGCCGCGTTTGCGCCAGGAGATGCGTGAGCGCGTGCGGGAACGGTGGCGCGAACGCATGGAAGGCGAAGGGACGACGCCGGCGCCGGGCGCTGCGCCCGCGACGGGCGAAGAACGTTTCGGCGAACGCTTCCGCGAGAAGATGCGTGAGAAGCGCGAAGAGCGGCGCTTGGCGCGCGAACGCGCGCAACAGGAGCGCGCGCAACAAAACGGCGCGCCGCCACAAGACAGCGCGCCGTAAGGCGGCGGGGAGCTTCGTGCGCTAGCGGCAGGCGCGCCGATCGGGCGATGCGCCGGGGCCGCCGATTGGGCCGCGCGGATTTTCCCAGTTCGTGCCGGGGCCGCCGCGCGGGCCCGGCGGATTTTGATCGGGATCGCGCAGCCAGCACGCGCGCACCGGATGCCAGACCCACACGACATTGCTGATGTAGGTGCGCCGCCACGAACGATCGGGCGAAGCGCCAATGCCGCCGCGCGAACCGGGCGGGTTTTCCCAGTTCGTGCCGGGGCCGCCGCGCCAGCCGGGCGGGTTGTTGTCACGGTCGCGCGCATCGGCGGCGGTTGCGAAACTGAGCGCGGCGAGCGCGGCAAGAAGCGTGGTTGCGATACGCATGGCGTCTCCTTCGAGAGGCGTCCCTCGCGTGGTTGAACGCGGCGGGCGCGGCCATTCCGTCGCGCGAGTTGGCCGGAAAATCGCGGGCCGCCACCCCAACGGGGCGAGCGCGCTTGCTTTGAGAGCCCCCGAGGAATTGCCGTTAACCACGAGCGCGTGGCCAACACGCGCCGCTGGGGAATCTGCCGGAGGGCTTGATGGCAAGAATATCGAGATGGAGCCGCGCGCTCGCGATTTGCGCGGCGGCGCTGATCGCTGGCGCGGCGCCTGCGTTCGCGCAGGATGACCAAGAGATCGTGATCACGGGGTCGCGGATTCCGACCGCGCTCGACCGTGACCAAGCGGTTGTTGGCGTGAACGCGGAAGCGATTGCGCGCACCGGTCTTTCATCAACCGCGGACGTGTTGCAGCGCTTGCCGATCTCTGGCGGCGGATTGAACACGCGCAACAACAATTCCGGCAATTTCGGCAATCCGCCGGACGGCGGCGGCGTTGGTGCGGGCGCATCGGAAGTCGATCTTCGCTTCCTCGGTTCGCGCCGCGTGCTCGTGCTCGTCGATGGGCTTCGCTGGGTTGCGGGCGCTTCGGCTTCGGGCGTGCCTGGTTCGGTTGACTTGAACTCGATCCCGCAAAGCATGATCGAGCGCATCGAAGTGCTGCAGGAAGGCGCTTCGACGCTGTACGGTTCGGACGCCATCGCGGGCGTCGTGAACATCATCACGCGCCGCAACCAAGATGGCGTGGACGCCAGCGCGCAATATGGCGGCTACACCGAAGGCGACGGCTACACGCAAGATTATCAACTCTCGTTCGGCGCACAGTCGGGCCGCACGTCCATCGTGCTCGGCGGCGGCTACACGAACCAGGACGGCGTGCTCTCGGCCGATCGCCCCTCGACGGCGTTCCCGACGCCCTTCACCACGCAATGCGACGGCGCCTGCTCTTCGGGCACGCCGAACGCGCGCGTGCTGATCTCCGACCCGAACACGGGCAACGATCTGGACATCACGCTTCGCCAAGCGCTCGCGCCCGGCCAAGTGCCGATCTACGATCCGCTCAACCCGACGGGCGCGGCGACGAGCTACAAAGCGTTCACCGTCGGGGACCGCTTCAACTTCCAACCGTTCAACTATGTGACGACGCCTTCGGAGCGGATTTCGATCTGGGGCTCGGTGACGCATGAGCTGACGGACAGCGTCTCGCTCCGCGTGCGCGCGTCCTACGTGAACCGTGAATCGGCCAACCAGGCGGCGCCGCTGCCGCTCTTCGTCGGTCCCGACGCGGGCAACGGCAACCTCCTCGACACGATCTCGATCGATGCGACGAACCCGTTCAACCCGTTCGGCTTCACGCTCGAACCTGGCACGCTGACATTCGTCGGCCGCCGTCTCGTGGAAGGCGGCCCGCGCCATTATTCGCAGGACGTCGACACCTGGAACGTGACCGGGACGCTCTCGGGCGACTTCCAACTCGCCGGGCGCGACATGCGCTGGGACGTGAACGCGCTCTGGTCGACCAACACGGCGAACCAGACGTTCACCGGCAACGTCAACGCGCAGCGTGTGGCGCAGGCTCTCGGGCCGGTCGCGCTTTGCACTGCGCCGTGCGTGCCGCTCAACCTCTTCGGGGGCGCGGGCACGATCACGCCGGCGATGTACAACTTCATCGGCTTCACGCAGCACGATTTCAGCGAGCAAGAGCTGAAGGCGTACACGGCCAACCTCAGCGGCGACATCGTCGATCTGCCGGCTGGCCCGCTCGCGTTCGCCGTTGGCTATGAGCGCCGCGATGTGAACGGCCGCTTCCAACCGGATGCGCTGATCGTCGCGGGCCTCGGCTCG
>CAZXNY010000213.1:0-5166 GCA_964642205.1 uncultured Caulobacteraceae bacterium | reverse complement strand
AAGACGCCGCGGACCGCGCCGCCTAAGCGCGCTCAGAAGTCGTTGTTGACGATCAGCCGGACGCCGCCGCCGGCGCCTTGGCGCGCGATCGGCGGGTGAAGCGAACCGAGGCGGAGCTTCATGATCGGGCGGCCTTCGGTGAAGGCCTCCCCTCCCAGCGATTGAAAGAGCCCGAGGAAGCGGTCGCCAAAGCGCGGCTCGACGCGGAGAGGGGTTAACAAGATCTCAGCGCCGAGTTGGCGCCCCCCGGCGGCGTCGCCGATCACGCGCGCGATTGCCGGCTCGTTGGCGAGGGCGGCCGCGTCCATCAGAGCGGAGAGAAGTTTAACGTCCTGCTCAAGCCAAAGCGCGGCGAAGTCTTGCTCTTTAAGGTCGCGGCCGAAGAGGGGGATCAGTTCGGCGCCGAAACTTCGGAGCGGCCAGCGCCCACTCGGCATACGTTCGATCACGAACAGCCGGTCGAGCACCTGATCGGCGCGGCCTTTCTTCGGCGCAGACTCAGCCCCGGCCAAGGCGCGGCCGTAGGCGAGCAGCGCCCGCGTGTCGGGATGGAACGTCTCTTCACCAAGCATATCGGCCGGCAGTCCCCTGGAGCCGGTCCGTTCCACGCAAGCACCGATCCGGAACCTCAAACGCGAAACGCGCCTCAGGCCGGGAGCCATTCCCGCGCCGGGCGAGAGCTGGCCGCGCTCTTGCACCGTGCCGGGCGAACTTAACGAGGTAAGGCGCATGACCGTCTCAGGTCGATACATCCTTTTCGTGCTCGGGCTCATGTTCGCGGCGTTTGCCGCCCCGAGCGCCGCTTACGCCGACTGCATCGGTTGCAACCGTCCGCCGCCGGGATGCCATCAAAGCTGCAACCCCACGCCGCCGCCTCCGCCGCCGTGCCACAATTGCCGTCCGCCGCAGATCATCGTGCCGCCGCCTTACGTGCCGCCGCCGAGCATCGTGGTCGTTGGCGCAAGCGCGCATGCGCAAGCCAGCGCGACATCGATTGCGATCGCTAACGTGCGTTCGGGCGACACGATCGTCCGCACTGGCGGCGGTTACATCGGCGGCTCGATCGATGCCGGCGTGAGCGGCATGGCGCTCGCGGTCGCCGAAGCGTCCGTCGAAACGCAAACGTTCGATCGCGTGCTCGCGCTTCAAGCGATCTGCTTGGACGACACGGGCACGCCGCATCCGGCCTCGCAAACCTTCGGCGAACGCGACGTGCGCGAAGGCTATGCCGGTGAACTCTACCGCTGCATGGCCGGCACGCGCATGCGCTACACGATGGACGGCCGCAGCTACGACTGCGCCCGCGGTGAAGCGCTCTGGCACGAGAACGGCGTTCTCACGTGCCGCCCGCAGATCGCACGCCGCCCGTGCAACGAGCGCTCGCTGCTCCGCCGCTTCGGCCCGGGTGAAAAGTCGCTTCGCATCCGCGAGACGCGCCAGGTCGCCCGCGAGACCCAGTTTAACGCGCAGATGACGATGGACGGGGGCGTTGGCCAATCCGTCTGGTGACCTGACGCGTACCAAGCTCCGTTACGGCCTCTTTCCCTCGCGAGGCCGACCCCCGCCGTTCCCTCGCGGCGGGGGTTTTTCATGCCAGCGGCGCCCCGTCCCGGCCGCACGCGCTTGCCCCGGGCGGCGCCATGACTTTTGCTCGCGCGTTGGAACGGCGGCGCCAGAACCGCGCCGGCTGGGTGGATCGATGAACTGGCTGCGTTTTGCCCCAATCTGCGCCGCAATGCTGGCGGCAGGCTGCGTGACGCCCGCGCGCCTTGCGGGCCCCCCGCCAGCCCCGCGCGACGCGGCGTTGATCGGGTTCGCGTCCAGCGTCCGCGCCAATGGCAACGATCCGAACCTCCGGCGTGACATGACCGAGGTGCTCGCGCGCCTGCGTTCAGCATCCGATGGGTCGCTCGACATTCTCGCGCTTTCGGGCGGCGGCGCTGGCGGCGCATTTGGCGCCGGCGCGCTCGTGGGCCTGACGCGCGCAAATGCGCGCCCGCAATTTGAAATCGTCACCGGCGTCTCGACCGGTGCGCTGATCGCGCCGTTTGCTTTCCTAGGCTCGGAGTGGGATCCGCAACTGGAAGAGGCTTACACCGGCCCGCTCGCCGAGAACGTTCTGCGCCGGCGCGGCCTTAGCGCGTTCTTGCGGCCGGGGCTCTTCTTCGGCGATCCGCTGCATCAACTCGTCGATCACTTCGTCACGCCGCAACTGATCGACGCTGTCGGCCGCGAATCGCGGCGTGGGCGCATGCTGCTCGTGCAAACGACCAACCTCGATAACCAAGACGCCATCATCTGGAATCTTGGCGAGATAGCCGAGCGCGGCGGTGAGCCGGCGCGCCGGCTCTTCCGAGACGTGCTGGTCGCGAGCGCCAGCGTGCCGGGCGTCTTTCCGCCTGTGATGCTCGATGTCGACGCCGATGGGCAGATGATGCAGGAAATGCATGTCGATGGCGGCGTGACCGCGTCGTTCTTCGTGATGCCGCAGATCATCTCGCTCTGGGGCGAAGACCGCCTGCAGCAGCTCAGCGGCGGCAACGTTTATGTCATCATCAACGGCCAGCTGGATAATCGCCTGCGCGCAACGCCGCTCAACACGATGCCGATCGTGTCCCGCAGTTTCGAGACGAACCAGATGTTTCAGGCGCGCTCATCGCTCGCGCTCACCACAGAGTTCACGCGCCGCAACCGCCTGAATTTCCGCTTCACACGCATCCCGCGCGACTACGATTACAAAGGCCCGCTTGAGTTTGACGGGCAGGCCATGCGTGAGTTGTTCGACTTTGCCGAACACCAGGCTGAAAGCGGCCAGCTGTGGACGACGCCGGAGCAATTCGTCGAGCAACTTGCCGATCCGGCGCAGGGTCCGCGGCGCGAGGAATCTCAGGCTGTGCGCTAGCGGAACCCGGGGGCCGCGCGGGCCGTTAGCGCCCCATGACCGACGCTTCCCTTCGCGAAACGCTGCAGAACAAGCTTGTCAGCAAGCTGACGAGTGAAACCTTCGCGTTGTTCCTGATCGGTGACGGCGTCGCGTCCGTGCTTCAGCCGCGCCGCCACGCTGCGCTTTGGCGCGCCGGCCCGGGCAGCCCGCTGCGCGGCGTCACGACGTATTTTGAGCGCCGTCCGCGGCTCTCGATGGCGATCGGCGCCGCCGAGATCGGCATTGGGATTTGGCTCGCAAGCCGGCAACAGGCGCGAACGCCGCTCACGCCTGTGCCGCGCGGATAGCGCTATTGCCGGCGTCGCCCTGCGTTCCGGACAAGACGCACGGAGGCGACGGTGTCGCTGAAGTTCTCGGTCTCAAGGCTCGCATCCGTCACCGGGTTGCCAATGCCGAACCGGTTGACGTTCGCATGCGATGAGAAGCGCCGGCATTCGCCGCCGTAATTGACCTCAGAACACAGCTCCCACGTGCCGTAATAGACGCGGACCGCCGATGCGAGATCGGAGAAGCGCCGTTGGCCAAGGTCGGGCGTATCCTGCGTGATGCCAACTTGCGGCCCACGGCGATTGGCTGCGTCGTACAACACGATCCGCGCGACTTGCTGCACCGTGACCCAGCGGCTCTCGTCCTCTTCCTCGTCAACAAGAATGCGCGTGTCGCGCTGACCGGGTGTCTCTTGGGCCGAAGGCGGCGGCGTTACGATACGCCCAATGATGCCGCCCGAACGCGAGCTCGAAGAGGAAGAAGACGAACTCGACGATGAAGAGCTTGAAGACGTGGTGGACTGGGTTTGCGTGGCGCCATCGCCCGTCGTCTGCGTGGTCGTCGACTGAGTCGATTGGGTCGAAGAATTGGGCTGCGCCATCACAGCGCCGCTGAGCCCCATCGCCAGCGCAAAAGCGCCAGCCGCCACCAGATATCGCATTGCCATCCTCCCCGTCCTCGCGGGCGGGAGACTGCGCTGGAACCCAGGGCGGGCGCAAGGTTGCGCGCTAGCACGGCTTTGCCTAAATCGCGCCTATGACCGAACTCGACGTCCGTTCCGCCCGCAAAGACCAGCTTGTCGCTGGCGGCAAGCATGATTGGGAAGTGATTATTGGCCTCGAAGTGCACGCGCAGGTGCGCTCGAACGCCAAATTGTTTTCCGGCGCCAGCGCAGCGTATGGCGGCGAGCCGAACGCGCATGTCTCGATCGTCGACGCGGCGATGCCGGGCATGCTGCCGGTGATCAACAAGTTTTGTGTGGAGCAGGCGGTTCGCACGGGCCTTGGCCTGAACGCCGAAATTCATCTGAAGAGCCGCTTTGATCGGAAGAACTATTTCTATCCCGATCTGCCGCAAGGGTATCAGATCTCCCAATTCCAGCACCCGATCGTGGGTGAGGGCGAAGTCCTGATCGAGCCGGACGGCGAAGAACCGGTGACGATCCGCGTCGAGCGGCTGCACCTTGAGCAAGACGCCGGCAAGTCCATCCACGACCTCTCCCCTACCGAGACGTTCGTCGACCTCAATCGTTCGGGCGTGGCTTTGATGGAGATCGTCTCGCGTCCCGACATGCGCAGCGCGAAGGAGGCGGGCGCCTACTTCAACAAGCTGCGCTCGATCGTGCGCGCGCTCGGCACGTGCGACGGCAACATGGAAGAGGGCTCGATGCGGGCCGACGTGAACGTCTCCGTGCGCAAGCCGGGCGAGGGCTTCGGCACGCGCTGCGAGATCAAGAACGTCAATTCCGTGCGCTTCATGGCGCAAGCGATAGAGTATGAATCGCGCCGCCAAATCGAAATCCTCGAAGCGGGCGGCACGATCGATCAGGAAACGCGCGGCTTCGATCCCACGACCGGTGAGACGCGCACGCAGCGCAGCAAGGAAGACGCGCACGATTACCGCTACTTCCCCGATCCTGATCTCCTGCCGCTCGAACTCGATCAAGCCTGGGTCGATGAGATCAAGCGCACCTTGCCGGAGTTGCCGGACGCAAAGCGCGCGCGCTTTGAAAGCGCCTACGGCCTTTCGCCGTACGACGCGCGCGTGATCGCGGGCGACGCTGAGAGCGCGACGTTCTTCGAGACGGTCGCCAAGGGCCGCGACGCCAAGCAAGCCGCCAATTGGGTGACGCAAGAACTCGCCGCCGCGCTGAACAAAGCGCAGCTCGATCTCGCGCAATCGCCCGTGAAGGCCGACGCGCTCGGCGCGCTGATCGATCTCATCAAGGATGGCAC
>CAZXNY010000212.1:0-5186 GCA_964642205.1 uncultured Caulobacteraceae bacterium | reverse complement strand
GAGCTAGCACGCGCTGCCCGTCGGCCGCAAACGGGCCGTGCGCAAAGTCTTGATCGCGGGAATTTCACCCGCCGCGCGCGCCGCCTTGAAGCCGCCGCAACAGCGCGCGCCGATGTGGCCGGGAAACGCCGTCATCAGGGGACAAATATGAAACGCTTCATCGCCGCCGCGCTCTTTAGCGCGGCGCTCGCCGCCGCAGCGCCCGCGCCGCAAGCGCACGCGCAAGTCATCGCGCCGCTGCGCCCCTACGATCCCGCCATCGTGCGCGTCGCGGGCCGCGCCGAGCTCTACCTGCCGCCAGACCAAGCGCGAGTCTCCGTCTCGTTCTACGCGCCCGGCCGCACCGCGCAGGAAGCCACCGCGGCCGTCTCCGATCGCGCCCGCGCGCTCGAAGCCGCCATCCGCCCGATCAACGCAACAAACGTCACGCTCGAACGCACCGACATCGCCGTCACGCCCGTGATGCGCGCGGGCGGTGAGCGCCGCCCCGATCGCATCACCGGCTACGAAGCGAACGCCGGCGTCACCATTCTCGTGCGCGATCTCGCGCTCCTTTCGCGCACGGTCGAAGCCGCGATGAACGCCGGCCCCGATCGCTTCAACGACATCCAGTTCTCGATCCGCGACACCGAACGCGCCCGCCGCCTCGCGCGCGAAGCCGCGATCCGCGACGCGGTCGATAAAGCGCGCACCTATGTCGAAGGCGCTGGCTCGCGGCTTGGGCGCTTGTTGCTCGTGGAAGAGGGCGGCCAAGGCATGATCGCGCAAAGCGGCAACCGCGCCGTCTTCCGCAGCCGCGACGAGAGCACGACCATGCCCGATCAACTCGTCTCCGCCCCGCCCGTCGCGCCCGAACCGCAACTCTACACCGCCGAGGTCTCGATCGTGTTCGAGATCGCCGCCGGCTCCGGTCCTCCGGCTGCTCGCTAACGCCGATTGGCGCCGTCGCGGGCGAGCCGCTAGACTCGTCCGCGACGGTTCACGGAAGGGACGAACGCATGGGGAAGACCATTTTGGCGCTGGCGCTGGCCGGTCTCGCGCTCGCCGCCTGCGCGTCGCCATGCCCGCCCAACCCGAACGTCGCCGGGCCGATCGTCAGCCGCTTCGAGTGCGCCCAAGCGGGCGAGAACGCGCCCGACCTTTATTTCGTGGTCACGTTCACCCGCAATCCGGACCAGGCCTATGTCGAGCAGCCCGGCTATGAGCCGATCACGTTGCCCGCCCAGGTTTCCGGCTCGGGCTACCGCTACGCGTCCGGCGGCGTCGAATTGCGCGGTCAGGGCGCCGAGGCGCGCCTCATTCGTCCCGGCGGCGGTGAACAAATCTGCCGCTCTGAGAATTGACCACGGTCACAGTTCCGGCGCGCCGTTCTGTTTGAGAACGGCGCGTCGCTTCGCGCCCGGATCATAGCCGGGCCCCCGGGAGGTCCATCATGCGCATAAAAGTTCTCGTCGCCGCGCTCGCCGGCACACTCGCCCTCGCCTCGTGCGAAACAACGGCTGGCGGCGGCTACGGCCAGCAAACCAGCTACGGCGGCGGCGGCACGCAGCTGTCGCGCTGCACCCGCCAAGCGCTCGTCGGCGCAGGCGTCGGCGCCGTTGTCGGCGCGCTCGCCGGCTCGGAAAACAATCGCGGTGAAAACGCCGCGCTCGGCGCCGCCGCGGGCGGCCTTGGCACCTATGGCGTGTGCCGTTGGCTCAGCGCGCGCGAACAGCAACGCGTCGAGCAGGGCTATTACAACTCGCTGAACAGCGGCGCGGCCTATCGCGATAATTGGCAAGGCGATCAAGGCCAGCCGCGCAACCTCACGGTCGCGGCGCCGACGCCGGTCAGCGGTCCGGGCGGCGAATGCCGCCGCGTCTCCGCCACCGTCAGCGATCCGCAATACGGCGCGCAACAATTGCCGCCCGAAACCTTCTGCCGCAACGCCAGCGGCCAATGGGTTCCGGTGTAAGCTAAGGCAATAGGGCAGAAGGCAGTGGGCAGTAGGCGCGTGTGCCTATTGCCCTACTGCCTATTGCCGACTGCCTCTTCTCACGGATTGTTCGCGCGCTCGCCGTGATAGGTGAGGTCGAGTCCTTCTTCGATCTCGTTCTCGCTCGCGCGCAGACCGACGAGCGACTTCGTCACGAAGATGATCACCCAACTCGCCGCCGCCGACCACGCAACCGTCGCCGCAACACCGAGGATCTGCGCCGTCGCTTGCGCGCCCATCGAGCCGGTCGCCGCGTAGCCAACGCCGCCGAATTGTTCGGAAGCGAGCACCGCCGCGCCCAGCGTGCCGAGAATGCCGCCCACGCCGTGCACCGCGAACACGTCGAGGCTGTCATCGACTTTCCAGGTCTTCTTCACGATCGACACCGCAAAGAAGCACACGATCGACCCGAGAGCGCCGAGCAAAAGCCCGCCCGCCGGCCCGATATAGCCGCTCGCCGGCGTCACCGTCGCAAGGCCCGCGATCAAGCCCGTCACCGCGCCGATCATCGAAGGCTTGCCGAACCGCATCCACTCGAGCCCGGCCCACACCAAAGCCGCCGTCGCCGCCGAAAGATGCGTCACCAGCATCGCCATGCCGGCGTTGCCGTCGGCCATCACCGCGCTGCCAGCGTTGAACCCGAACCAGCCGACCCACAGCATCGCCGCGCCGATCATCGTCATGCCGGGCGAGTGGGGCGGGTGTTGTTCTTTCGGGAAGCCGTCGCGCGATCCAAGCATGATCGCGATCACAAGCGCGGAAATCCCCGCCGTCGCGTGCACCACGAGGCCGCCGGCGAAATCCATCACGCCGCGTTGCGCGAGCCAGCCGCCGCCCCACACCCAGTGCGCCACCGGCGCGTAAACGAAGATCAGCCACAGCGCGCTGAACATCAGCACTGCGCTAAACTTGATGCGCTCGACATACGCGCCGACGATCAGCGCCGGCGTGATCACCGCGAACGTCATCTGGAAGCAGAAGAACACCGTCTCCGGGATCGCGCCCGTCACGCTTCCGCGGTCAACGCCCGCGAGAAACGCTTTGGAAAAGTCGCCGACGAACGCGTTGCCGCTCGTGAACGACAGGCTGTAGCCGATCGCGAACCACAGAACGCTCATCAGCGCCGCGATCGAAACGCACTGCATCATCACCGAGAGCGCGTTCTTGCCGCGCACGAGACCGGCATAGAACAGCGCCAGCCCCGGCATGGTCATGAACAGCACCAGCGCCGTGGAGGTCAGCATCCAGGACGTATGCCCAGGGTCGGCGGCAGGCGCCGCATCCTGCGCCAGGGCCGCGCCCGGCATGAGCACGAACGCTGCGGCCATCGCCGCGAGCGCACGCCAGCGCTTGATTTCCATACGTTTCCTCCCCGCAAGCCGCCGGCCGCTCCCGCCAAGGGCGCCGCGCTTTTATGCAAATCCGTATGCCGCCGACTCATCGGCCGCGCAACCGGAAGCGCCCCGCGCCTGCTTTTGCGGCAGGCGCGCGACGATCGGAGAAGGCGCGGAAACGCTAGTCTGAGTTCTGGGGCCCCCGCTTTCGGCGCTTCTTCTTGTTATTGGGGTACTTCAGCGCCGCCAGCGCCTCACTCGTCGCGCGGCTGCGCGCGATCTGTTCGGCCAAACGCGCCCGCGCCTCTTCACGCGCGGTCCGTTCTTCATCGGTCTCCATGCGGTCGTTCCTCCAAAGCCGTTCTGCTTCGCGCCACGCATCACGTGTCATACGAGTGTTCTCTATTTGTTCCGAGTCCGGATCAAGTGCGCCTGCGCGGTTTTTCAGAGATTTATCCCGTCACTGCGCCGGCTCATCCGCGAGTGCTGCGCAGAGGAGGGTCATCGCGTCCCGCGCCGCACACGCCCGCACGCCGTCACGCCCCAGCTTCCCGTAGCGCTTGGTCAGCCGCCGCGTCTCGCCGCCGCGGCGGGCGAGGGCGATGTGCACTAAGCCCTCTTCGTCGTTAGGGCCGGCGGGCCCAGCAAACCCGGTGATCGCAAGCGCGAGATCGGCCCGGGAGTTCTCCAGCGCGCCGGCCGCCATCGCAATCGCGACCGGTTCGCTCACCGCGCCTTTCGCGGAAATGAGATCACGCGCGACACCGAGCATCTCCGTCTTCGCGGCGTCGGAATAACAGACAAAGCCGCGCTCGAAGACGCTCGACTGCCCTTCAACATCCGTCAGCGCCGCCGCGATGAGGCCGCCGGTGCAGCTCTCCGCTGTCGCGATCGTCAGCCCGCGCGCGCTCGCCGCCTCAAGCGCCTTCGCGCAGAGATCGGCAAGCGGCGTGGCGGCCATCGGATCAGTGCTTCATCTGCGCCATGAGTTCGGCTTTGCGCGCGGCCATCTCTTCGCCGAGCGCGGCAAGGTCCATGCCGGACTTCTTCGCTTCGGCGAACATGCCGTCGCGCTGCTCTTCTTCCTTCACGTGATGCTTGATCATCTCGGAGAGCACTTTGACCTTCGCGTCGTAATAGTCGTCATCCGGCGTCATCTTCTCGATCTGCGCGATCAGGTTCTTCGCGCCGGCGTGCTCGACTTCCGCTTCGTGGTGGATGTCCTTATCGCCGGTGGCTTCGAGGAACGCCGGATAGAAATCTCTTCCTCGATTTGCGTGTGCACCTTGAGCGCGGTGCAGATCTTGTCGGCGAGATCCTGCTTCTTCTTTTCGGAGCGGGCCTTCTCGAATTGCTCGAACCAGCCTTCGACCTCGCGGTGGTCGGCTTTCAAAAGCGCGATCGCATCGGGCTTGGCTTTGGCGCGGGATTTTTTGGCGGAAGTCGTGCTCTGCGTGGCGGCCATTGGGCTCTCCTCAGCGATGTGGTGACGTGGGGCGCCAATCCCCGCGCGCGCCGCAAGTTCCGTTCACGATAACGGCGCGCGCAGCAGGGAACGGAGTGCGCCGTTCGCGGATTGTCCGCCCGTCGCCATGCGCCCGGATTTTCAAGCGTTCCGCGCCCGCGCCGGCGCGTTTTTCACCCGTGCGGGGCAGAATGTCCGCGCGTGGTTCGCGCGCGTCCGCTGGCCGCATGTCGCGGCGTGGACAGGCGGCGTCCTTGGCGTGTTCGCCGCCACCATCGTGCTCTTCCTCGCTTTTGCGGATTGGAACGCCTATCGCGGCCCGATCTCGCGCATCGCCTCCGGGCTCACCGGCCGCCCGATCCAAATCGCCGGCGATCTCGATGTGCATCCCTGGTCGCTGACGCCGCGCATC
>CAZXNY010000211.1:0-5204 GCA_964642205.1 uncultured Caulobacteraceae bacterium | reverse complement strand
TCGAGCAGACGCACGAATTGCTGGCCGCAATGCATGTCGCGCTCGACTTCGCCGCCTTGCGCGCTCGCGCGCGGATACGACACCTTGATCATGTGAAGGCTCGCGACCGGGAAGCGCCGCACCAGGGCAGGATCGGCGCCGTAGAGCGCAGCGAACAGGTCGGGTCCAAGCTTTGGGCTGCCGGCGTATTTTGCGAACGAATCGGCCCCGTCGAAGAAGAGATCGATGGTGACCCAGAACGGCCCGGCGTTCTTGGAGCGGACATGCCGGCAAACGTCTTTCACCATCGTCATGACGTTGCTCCCACGCTGAGGTCGATCCATTCGGTGCGCACCAGCTCGAGCGGGTCATCGAGTTCGACGACGTGATTGAGTTTGAACTCGTAGACAGGGCCGCGCTCGATGTCGGCGGGCGTGAAGGCGAAGCCGTAGCTCGGCAATTCCTTGTCGAGTTCGATGGGGAAGTGGAAGAAGTACGGATTGCAGGCCTTGGCGATTTGCGTGGCCATCTCTTGCGTGTCGGCGGTGGCGACAAACAATACGCCGACTTCGCGCGGCGCGGGCGTGCCCTGCGGGGGTTTGTCGCCTGAGACGGCGTTCCAGCCATAGAGCCGCAGCGAGATGTGAAAGTCGCCCGCTGCCGGCCCGATCGTTCGCCGGACACGCGCGTTGAGCGCTTCGAGCATGCGGTCATGGAACGCGTCGAGCTGCGTCAGCACCGCAGGATCCTGGATGCCGATCAGCATGATCGTTTGGTAGCGCCCGCGCGCGGCGCCTTCGAGCTTCATCGTGTAAGGCGCGCTCGTCCACACCGAGCCGGTGACTTCCACGGTGCGCGCGTCGACGGCGCGGTAGGCCGCGTTGGTGACGTCGAGCACGCCGCCGGGCTCGGTCAGCAGAAACGGATTGGCGTTCTCGTAGAGCATGTGCGCGGACACGCTGTGCGGATCGCAGCGATTGTCCGGGCTGAGCGGCTCGACCTGAAAGCCGGAGGCGCCGATCGAGATCAGCACGCCAGCGCCGCGCGACGGATAGACGGTGCATTGCGCGCCGCATTCGGCGACCTTCGCGGCATGCCAAGCCGCGCCGGCTGGCGCGCCATGCATCAGCGCGAAGCTCGCAAGCACGGCCGTGTCTGTCGTGCGCCCGCCGAGCACGATGTCGGCGCCGCTCTTGAGCGCGGCGATGTAAGGTTCTGGACCCATCGCCGCGACGATGTGATCGCACGCCTCGATCGTGTCATCGTTCAGCGCGCCGAGTGGGGCGAGCGGTTTGATCTTGCCCGCCGCATTCTTGGCCTTGAGCGTGCGCTTGTCCTGCTCGCTGTAGATCACCGCGATTTTTGGCCGGAGGCCAAGCTCGGCGGCGACTTCAACAGCGATGTCGCGCGTCCAGGCAAGTCCTGCATCGCCGCCGGATTGGCCGCACGAGCCGATCAGCAACGGAATCCCCGCGGAGGCCTGCGCTTGCATCAAGATCTTCAAGTCACGCTTGACGGACTCGCGGTTGTTCTTGGAGATTCCGAGCGCGAGATACGCTGCGCCGCTGTCCGTCGAACCGGCGTCGCTGGCGATCGCCATGGCGCCACGCTCGATCCCGTAGCGCACTTCTTCTTCGCGCACGCCCGCGCCGAGCGAGCCGACGGGGACAATGATCTTGATCGGTTCCTCGCGCATGGCGCTCACACCTTCTTCTTCTGCTTTGCGGGCGCTTGCGCGCGCGACTCGGCCAGCACCTCGCATACGGCGATGGCGCCGTTGTGCAGATGCGCGCGCATGGCGCGTTCGGCGCGCAAACCATCGCCGGCAAGAATGGCGTCGATGATGTCATCGTGCTCTTTGACCGAGGCGGCCGACCGCTTTTCGTCCATCAACTTGCCGAACAGCAGGCGGTTGATAGGGAGCGAGAGGCGCGCGCCGGCCTCGCGGATCGCGTTGTTGCCGCCGAACTCATAGAGCAGGTCGTGAAACTGTTGGCGCACGTCCAACATGACCTCCAAGCGGGCGTGGGCCGTCTTGTGAAGACGCTCGCGGCATTGTTCGAGCCGCTTGGCGTAGTCGCCGCGATGGATGTTCTCGGCGGCGAGCTTGGCCGCATAGCCCTCGATCGCCTCGCGCAATTGGAAAATGTCGCGCACGTCGCGCTCGCTATACGCGCGCACGGAGGCGCCGCGGTGCGGCTCGAACTCCAGTAGCCCTTCGCCCACCAGCCGGCGGATCGCTTCACGGACCGGGCCGACGCTGACGCCGAAACGCTCGGCGACATCGGCCACAACCAGGCGCTCGCCCTGCGCGTACTCGCCTTGGCGAACCAGTTCGCGGATCGCATGGCTCAGATGCTCGACGATCGTCTCGGACGCGGTTGTTTTCGGCGCGGGTGGCTTCATGGGCATGGCCTATTGGGCGACGAGCGGGACAGCGCCCGTCACGATCGCGACGGCGACCATAAAGAGGAACAAGAGCACGGCGAACGGCAAGGCGAAGCGCTGCAGCTCGCCGACTTCGGTTTTCATGAGACCGGCCACGAGATAGATGGCGGCGATGAGCGGGCTCAGCGCATGGATCGTTTGGCCGAGCAGGGACGCGCGCGCAGCTTCGACGGGCTCCACGCCGAAATGTCCGGCCGTCTCCGCTAAGATCGGGACGATCCCGAAATAGTACGCGTCGTTTGACATGACGAAGGTGAGCGGGCCGCTCGTCAGCGCAATGAGCGCGCCGAGATAGGGGCCCATTTGCGGCGGCGCGAGTGCGAGCAAGCTCTGCCCCATCGCCGCCACCATGCCCGTTCCCTCAAGAACACCGGTAAAAATCCCCGCGGCGAAGATCAAGAGCACGATCGGCAGCGCGTTGCCGGCGTGGGCGGCGATCCGCTCACGCTGCGCGGACAATCGCGGATAGTTGATGATGAGCGCGATCACGAGGCCGGCCATGAACGCAAGCGGCAGCGGCACAAGACCCGCTATCGCGCTGCCCAACAAGCTCAACGTCAGCGCCAGATTGATCCAGAACAGCTTGGGCCGCTCAACGCCGGGTTCGCGCTCGAACAAGGAGCTGGACATATCGGTTTCGAGCGCCACGACGCCGATCCGCTTGCGTTCGCGCGCGCCGAGCACGAAGGCGATGGCGAACACGCCGGCGATTCCCGCCAGCATCGTGGGGATCAGCGGCAGGAAAATATCGAGCATGGGCACGTTCAGCGCGGCGGCGACCCGCGCCATCGGCCCACCCCAGGGCATCATGTTGACGATGGCGTTCGACGATCCGAGCAACACGGCCAGGATGAGCGGATTCATGCCGATCTTGCGATAAATCGGCAGGAACGCGCCGATGGTCACAACGGCTGTCGTCGCGCCGTCGCCGTCGAGCGACACAATCGTCGCGACGGTCGCGGTGGCGAGAGCGACCTTCTGTGGATCGCCTTGCGCAAAGCGCACGGCCGCGCGCACCAGCGGGTCGAACAGGCCGGTGTCGGTCATGGTGCTGAAGTAAAGGACAGCGAACACAAGCGTGACCGCCGTTGGCGCAAGTGCGGTGACGCCGTTCAGCGCGAACTCGGCAAGCTCCGCGCCGTAGCCGGCCATCAATCCAAACACGAACGGCGTCAAGATGAGCGCGGCGATCGCCGAGAGCGCGCGCGTCATGATCAAGGTCATGAACGCGGCGATCATTGCAAAGCCAAACAACGCCAGTGTCATGGGCGCGTCCGTGTTGCGCGAAGGGACGCTTGGACCGGTAGAGGGCGATGGACGACGCTCACGGAACGCGATTGCTCCGTCGGAAGCGGTGTGTCAATAGATTATAGTATAATTTGACGACACCGTTCGGCTAACCTCTGATAAATCTAGAGATTTGTAAGAGTTATTCCCATAGATCATATGACAATCGTTCGGGCGCGGCGTGCTCATTCACGCCGTCGTTCTCGGGGGTGCGCGCGCAACGAGCGCAGCAACAGACATTGGAGGGACGGCGGTGTTGAAACTATTGGAGCGGGTGAGGGGAATCGAACCCCTGACATTCAGCTTGGGAAGCTGACGTTCTACCTCTGAACTACACCCGCTTGCGGGGTGGTCTTCCCAAAAACGGCGCGGGCGCGCAAGCGGCCCTGGCTGATCCGTCAGGTTCCGGGGGCGGGCGCGGCGCGCTAGACTCGGCGCATGAGCGAGATGACGTCGTATCTGGGCTGGAAGATCGATTTTCTGAACCCGCCGGGCGCGCCGGCGTTCTTCGCGCCGGATTCGCTGCAGTGGCGCGTCTACAAGAACCCGATTGCGCTCGGAATTGGCGGCGTGGCGGCGGTGCTCTTGGAGTTCGCCGATCCGCGCATCCGCTCGGGCGTGTGGGATCACTCGACCTACAAAGCCGATCCGATCGGGCGCTCCAAGCGCACGGGCACGGCGGCGATGGTGGGCGTCTATGGGCCCAAGAGCGCGGCCGAGCGCGTCATCGCGGGTGTGACGAACATGCACACGCGCGTGGGCGGCGAAACGCCGGGTGGGCGCGCGTATCAGGCGCTCGATGTCGAGTTGCTCGATTGGGTAAGCGCGACGGCGGCGTATGGATTCTTGACCGCGTACACGCGCTTCGTAACGCCGCTGACGCAAACTGAACGGGATCGCTTCTATCGCGAAGGCTCGGCCGTTGCGCGGCTCTACGGCGCGCGGAACCCGATCCTCTCGACGGCGGATTTCGATGCGATGCTCGCGCGGCTTGCGCCGGGCTTCGAAGCGCATCCGATCGTGACGGAGTTTCTGGAGATCATTCAGTCCGGGCGCGCGGCGCCGAGCATTCCGAAATTTCTGCATGTGGCGCTGGCGCGCGCGGCGGTGTCGTTGCTGCCGGCGTCCGTGCGCGAGGTGTTGAAGCTTGGGCGCGCGTACGATTTGACGTGGGCCGATACGCTGGCGCTCAAGGCTGCCGGCGCGCTAGCGGAGCGCGTGCCGCAGAAGGACTCGCCGCCGTGCCAAGCGAGCGTGCGGCTGGGGCTGCCGTATGATTTTCTCTACCGTTCGCGCGCGGAGCAGGCGCGTTTACTTGCGGCGCCGCGCGCGTTGGAAGAGGCGCCCGCTAGCTGAACAGGTCGCCTTGCTTCGCCGTCTTGGGCGCGACGGCGACGGTTTTGTCTGACGCGACGGCTTCGCGGGCGCGCAGGCGTTCGGGCGGGTAGGTGCGGGCTTGGTGGGCGTGCGCGTCTTCGACGCTGCCTTCG
>CAZXNY010000210.1:0-5220 GCA_964642205.1 uncultured Caulobacteraceae bacterium | reverse complement strand
CGCCAACGCCGAGCGCATCGTGCTGTCCCGAGATGCGGGCGATCTCGGCAAGATCAACGTGCACTTCCCGCGCGCGGGCTATCTGGCGTTTCCGGCGCGCGCCTGAAGTTGCTGCAGCACGGTGCTGGCGACACGTCCGGTCTCGTCGAGCGGACGATAGTTCCAGGTCGCGAGCGGAAGTTTGAACGGGCGTGCGCACTCGCGTGCAAACAACGCTGCCTGGAAGCGATCGAGTTTGCCGCCCGTGCCATCGACTTGCAGCACGTGGATCGGTTTGCCTGTTGAGGCCGCTTCCGATGGGATCGAGACGCTGTCGGGCGTGAGGATGATCGCATCCGCCGCGCCCAGCATCGCGAAATATGGGTTCGGCCCTTCGCCTTCGTAGAAGAGGGCGCAGTGCGGTGCGAGGCGCGCGCGGAATTGGAGCTTGGCCGCTTCACTGGTGCGCCGCGAGAGCGTTGTCATCAGCGTGCCGCCGGTTCGGCGCTGGAGATCGGCAAGCTGCTCGGAGATGAGCCGCGCGCGTGTTGCGGAAATGTCTTGGCGTTTCGATTTGCCGCCGATCAGCACGGCGTAGCGCGGGCTCGGCAGCTCATCGAGGCGCGTCGGGAAATCGATCACGGCTTGCTCGATCCTTTCGGGCGTCACGCGATGGCAGGCGCCGAGGATTGGCATCACGTTCTGGCCCTCGAGGCCGTCATGTTGCGGCGGCACGACGAGATCGAACTCGCGCGGATTCACGCGCGGGTCTTGCAGCTGGACGACGAACGTCCGCTCGCGTGACCAGGCGCGCATCCCAAGCGAAAGCGGCACGCTTGCGCGGCCGTTGCCGATCCAGATGTCCGGCCATGGCGGGTTGATTGACGATGAGTCTTCGGTCAGCGCGTGACGCGGCGCGGGCACGAAGCCGGAGGGAAACCAGGAATAGGGCGTGCGCAACGAGACGCGCTTGGTGACGATCTCCGCTGGCGCGCGCCGCGCGATTGCTTCGGCGAGGCCGAGCGCTTGGTTTTCGATGCCCGCGCGCCCATCGGAGACCGCCCAAATCGTCAGCGGCCGTGCAGGCTGATAACCGACAATGCGCATTATTCAGCGCAAGCGTCGGTGAGATCTGCGAGCGCGCACCCTGTTTGGCGCGCAGCGAAGATCATGCGCGGCGGCGCGCCGTAAGAGACTTCGCGCCCAAAGAACTGCATGATGTTGGCGCGCGCGGCCTCCGGCGCGTAACGGCGTGCGTCCCACACATCGCTCGCTTGCAGCACGCTGTCGCGAAAATAGCGCGCGACGTCGGGCGCGTCTTCGGCGCGCGTCCGGGAGAGATCGATAAAGGCGGCCACGCGTTCGGTTCTGCTCGCATCGTTGCGTTCGACCACGAGATAGGGGCCGTCGCCCATCAGGCCAAGCTTGCGCTTGATACGCTGCGCGCGCGTCCAGTCGTACGCTTCAAGCCGCGCGGCGCAGCGATCGACGCCCTCGGTTGCAACGCTCGCGGTGCGCGCGGGCCAATAGATTGGGCGCAGCACGAGACCTTCTTGCGCGGGCGTGACGGCGGCGGCGCTCTGGAAGAGCGCGCGGCAGAGCGCGTGGTTGCGCGCCGCGCCGAGCGGCGAAGCGGGATCGGCGAGCAGTACGATTCCGGCGCCGCCAAGCACTGGCGCGCGCGGCGCGCCCGTGACGAGTTCGAGGACGATGGTTTGTGCGGGCTCCATAGCGCCTGTCGCAGGCGCGGCCGCCGTGGCAGCGGTTGCTGTGGCCGTTGCGGGCGGCGCGCCTTTGGCGCCGCCAAAGGGCGCGCTCAATTGGGCGCCGATCGGCTCAGGGCCCGGCGGCGGGGGCGTCGGCGCTTGCTCCGTGCACGCACAGGCGAGAAGCGCGATCAGAGCTGTGAGGCGGCGGCGCATCGAGCGTACGATCCTCCGCGGCGGTTACGCGCCGGCTTCGGCCCCGGTTTCCAACCGTCCGATAGCGTAATAGCGCTCGCGGCGCTGTTTGCGCAAAGCGGCCGCATCGAGCGGCGCAAGGTCGTCGAGCGCTTCGGCGACGGCGGCGCCGACCGAGGCGATCGCAATTTCGGGGTGGCGATGCGCGCCGCCAACGGGTTCGGGCACGATCTCTTCGATGACGTTCAGCTCTTTGAGGTCTTGCGCGGTGATGCGCATGGCTTGCGCCGCGTCCTTCGCGCGGCTCGCGTCGCGCCACAGGATCGAGGCCGCGCCTTCGGGCGAGATTACCGTGTAGATCGCGTGCTCGAGCATGATGATGTGGTTGCCGGACGCGATGCCGATGGCGCCGCCCGAGCAGCCTTCGCCGCAAATTACGCTCACCATCGGCACGCCGAGTGTGAGGCACCGCTCCGTCGAGCGCGCGATCGCTTCGCCTTGGCCGCGCTCTTCCGCGCCAATGCCCGGATCGGCGCCAGATGTATCGACGAGCGTGACGACCGGCAGCTTGAAGCGTTCGGCCAAATCCATGAGGCGCACGGCTTTGCGGTAGCCTTCCGGTTTGGCCATGCCGAAATTGTGCTTCAGGCGATCCTGTGTGGTGCGGCCCTTCTCGTGGCCCATCACCAGCACCGGCCGGCCGAGAAATTTGCCGACGCCGCCTAGGATCGCGGCGTCTTCGCCATAGGTGCGGTCGCCCGCGAGTTCGACGAAATCGGTGACGAGGGCTGCGACGTAATCGCGAAAGCGCGGACGGTCCGGATGGCGGGCGACTTGCGTTTTCTGCCAGGGATCGAGCTTGGCGTAGATGTCCTGCAGCTGGCGCTCGGCCTTGGTCTTCAGGCGCGACAGCTCAACGCCCATCGCTTCAGCCCCCGAGGACGCGGCGAGCGCGGACAGCTCTTCGATCTTCTCTTCGATCTCGGCGATCGGTTTTTCAAAGGTAAGGTAAGACCGCACAGGGCGCCTGGGGACAGGTGGGGCGGCAGCGGCCGCCGGACAAAGTCGGCAGGAACATAGCCATCGGCAGGGGCGGGGCAAGCCGCCGCGCCTGCCCGGAGAGGCTCAATGCAGGGGCTTCGGGGGCGGCTGATTTGCGTTTATGCTGCGCCTGCACACGTTCTGAGGGCTCACCGTATGAAAACCCCGCGCCAGTTTTTCGCGCCGCTCGCTATCGGGGCGCCGCAACCTCTGCGGGAACTGCCGACCCGGCTGGAGCGGATGATCCACTTCATCCCGGCCCATAACCCGAAGATGCGCGCCAAGGCGGGCGACCTCTTGAGTGAGTGCGATGTGCTGCTCGCCAACCTCGAAGACGCGATCCCGGCCGATGAGAAGGTGAATGCGCGCCACGGCCTGATCGAGATGGCGCGCACGATCGATTTCGCGGGCGCGGGCGTTGGCTATTGGACGCGCATCAACTGTCTGAACTCGCCGTGGCACCTCGATGAGGTGACGGAGATCGTCGCGGAAGCGGGCGACAAGGTGGACGTGATGATCGTCCCGAAGGTCGAAGGGCCGTGGGACATCTTCTACATGGATCAGCTGCTCGCGGCGCTGGAAGCCAAGCACAAGATCAAGAAGCCGATCCTACTGCACGCGCTGCTCGAAACCGCGCAGGGTGTTGCGCGCGTCGAAGAAATCGCAGGCGCCTCGCCGCGCATGCAGGGCATTTCGCTCGGGCCGGCGGACTTGGCCGCATCGCGTGCGATGAAAACGACGCGCGTCGGTGGCGGGCATCCCGGCTATCGCGTGATTGAAGATCCGCGCGAAGACGGCGGCGCGCGCGCCAGCGTGCAGCAAGACCTTTGGCATTACACGTTCGCAAAAATGGTCGATGCATGTGTGATGCACGGCATCAAGCCGTTCTACGGCCCGTTCGGCGCGTTCGATGATCCCGACGCGTGCGAGCAGCAGTTCAAAAACGCGTTCCTAATGGGCTGCGCGGGCGCATGGACGCTGCATCCCTCGCAAGTCGCGATCGCGAAGAGAGTGTTCTCGCCCGATCCGGCCGAAGTGCTGTTCGCGAAGAAGATTCTCGAAGCCATGCCCGATGGATCCGGCGTCGCGATGGTCGACGGCAAGATGCAAGACGACGCGACCTGGAAGCAGGCCAAAGTGATCGTCGATCTCGCCAAGCTCGTCGCGAAGAAGGACAAGGACTTGGCGAAGGTCTACGGGCTGTAACGTCCGTTGCGCGGGAACCTTTGATGCGTCCTCGCGCGTTCAGCGCGCATGCAAGTCCTCCGCGCCATTCCGCTCATGGCCTTCCCGGCCCTCATCTACGCATTGTTCGCGCTGCCCTCGGGCATCGACGGCATACGCACGGCGCTCGATATGCCGGCGTTCACGATCGGCATGGTCAGCGGCACGGAGCTGGTGTTTCAGCGTGGCCATTTGCTGATGCTGTTCGCGATCGTCTGCCTGTTCCTGGAGGTCGTGAAATCGACGGTGCCGACCACGTCCGCGATGATCGAAAATTCGCTCGCGGTGCTGTTGTTCGCTGTTTTGCTGACGCTTTTCCTGCTCGTGCCCGCGTTCGCGACGGCCGAATTCTTCCTCATCATGGCGATGTGTGCGCTCGACTTCATGGCCGGCGCGATCGTGATGGTGTTCACGGCGCGCCGGACCGTCGCGTACGAATGAGCTTAGTGGCGCGGCAGTTTGAGTTCTGAGGCTTTCGCCGCGATCTCATGCTCAGGCCGGCCAAGCGTCTGCGCGATGAGATTCGCGGGCACTCCCGCGCTCCACAATTCTTGAAGCTTCTGCACGGACGCAAGTTTCCACGCGGTGTCGGCGTTGCGGCTGGTGTTGAGCGTCATCGTCGGTTCTCCAAGTTAGATTGAAGAGCAACCGTCGATACGCCGCGTTCGTTCCGCGCGTTACTGTGCGAAGCTTAGCCCGCGGTCGCGAAACGTTGGCGCGAGCGTTCCTTCGCTTTCTCGGCTTCGATCGCACGGTCCTTTGGCGGGCCCTTCGCTTCCAGCGTGTCGAGCAGCTTGTGCGCCGCCGCCGTCACCTCGGCGACCGCCGCGTTGAACGCCGCTTCGTTGGCCTTCGAAGGCTTGTTTGTGCCCGACAGCTTGCGGACGAATTGCAGCGCGGACGCGTGAATTTCGTCATGCGTCGCGGGCGGTTCGAAATTGTGCAGCGTCTTGATGTTCCGGCACATGGCGGTTCCTCCGGGAATTCGTCGCTATGGTTCTACCACGACCGTGCCGTCTTTGCCCCAGGTCTCGACCAGTTCGTGCGCGGCGGCGGTTTCTTCAAGAGGGAAGGT
>CAZXNY010000209.1:1733-5231 GCA_964642205.1 uncultured Caulobacteraceae bacterium | reverse complement strand
GACCGGCTCGCGCTATGGGACGAGAGCGAAGCGAGCCTCGCCTTCGCTTCCGGCATGGCGGCGATCTCGACGGCGCTGTGGGCCTATCTGCGGCCGGGCGATGTGATCTTGCAGAGCCAGCCGATCTACGGCGGCACCGAAACGCTGATCCATTCGATCCTGCCCGAGTTCGGCATCAAGCAAGTGGGCTTTGAGGCCGAACAGGGCGTCGCGGCGATGCACGCGGCGGCGGCGGAAGCCAAGAAGCTCGGGCGCGTCGGCGCGATCTTCATCGAGACGCCCGCGAACCCGACGAACTCGCTCGTCGATATCGCGGAAGCGCGGAAGATTTCCGAGCAGCTCGCGCACGATGGCGTCCGCCCGCCGGTGATCGTCGACAACACGATGCTCGGGCCGATCTTCTCGACGCCGCTGAAGCATGGCGCGGACGTCGTGCTCACCTCGCTCACAAAATATGTCGGCGGACACAGCGATTTGATCGCGGGCGGCGCGAGCGGCGACAAGGCGATGCTCGCGCCGGTGCGCCGCATGCGCTCGACGCTCGGCACGATGTGCGATCCGCATACGGCGTGGCTGCTGATGCGCTCACTCGAAACACTGAAGCTGCGCATGGAGGCAGGCGCGGCGGGCGCCGCTAAAGTCGCTGCGTTTCTCAAGGCGCACCCAAAGATCGAGAGCGTCTGGTATCTCGATTTCTTGCCGGCCGATCACCCGGACCGGCCGCTGCACGAGCGGCAAAACAAGAACGCGGGCTCGACCTTCAGCTTCGAGGTGCAAGGCGGCGAGCCTGGCGCCTTCGCGCTGCTTGACCGGCTGCAGGTGATCAAACTGGCTGTGAGCCTCGGCGGCACGGAAACGCTCGCGTCTCATCCCGCGTCGATGACGCATTCGGGCATGCCGGCCGACGAACTGAAACGCTTCTCGATCACGCCCGCGCTGATCCGCATTTCGATTGGCGTCGAAAACCCGGACGATCTGATCGCGGATTTGGAGCAGGCGTTAGCCGGGGTGTGAGCTGCCCGTTCGCATCGCTGCGCGCACGGCTTGGTGGCGCTCTGGCTTGAGCGGCGGCTCTTCGGGAGGACGGCCGGCGCTCATCGCCTGCGCGATCGCCATCAGTTCGGCGCGGCGCGCTTCGCTGATGCGGTAGGGGCTGCGCGGCGGCGTTGGCGTCTGCGGCATGGGATTCCTCCGCGCCGTGAATGCACAGCGCGGCCGCGGGTTCCCGCCCGTTGACGGCTTGCGCACACGCCCCCTAACTGCGCGCCGATAGGCAGGGCGCGTGCATGATTTCGTTCAAGCTTTCCGAAGAGCAGGTTTTGATCCGCGACAGCCTTCAGGGCTTCGCGAAGGACGTGATGGCGCCGCAAGCGCGCGTGATCGACGAAGCGGGTGAAATCCCGTCCGACATTCTGCAGGCGGGGCACGAGCTCGGCCTCGTCAGCGCCGCAATCCCGGAGACGCACGGCGGCGCGGGCGGCGATCGTTCGCCGGTGACGAACGCGGTGGTGCTGGAAGCGCTGGGCTATGGGTGCGCGAGCCAGGGCGCGGCGATCATGGCGCCCTCCCTCTTCGTCAATCCGCTGCTCGATTTCGGCACCGACGATCAGAAGAAGGAGCTGCTGCCGCTCTTCACCGGCAAGGATTATCACGCCGCGACCGCCGCGCTGCACGAAACGCAATTTGCGTTCGGCGCGGGCGCGATGAAGACGACCGCCGAAAAGCGCGGCAACGGCTATGTGCTGAATGGCGTGAAGCGGCTCGTGCCGATGGCGACGAGCGCGAGCCACGTGCTGGTGCTGGCGGCTGAGGGCGGCGCGGGCGTGGAGAACGTACAAGCGTTCATCGTGCCGCGTGATGCCAAGGGTGTGAGCATCGCACGCGAGAGCGGGCAGATGGGCTTAAAGCCCGTCGATCACGGCAAGGTGAGCCTCGACAAAGTGGAGCTGCCGGGCGCGGCGCGGCTTGGCGGCGACAACGGCATCGACGCGCGGCGTTTGCTGGCGAGCGTGCGTGTCGCGGGCGCGGCGATGGCCGTAGGCTTGTCACGCGCCGTGGCCGATACGGCGATCCCCTATGCGCGCGAGCGCGTCGCGTTCGGCGAAGCGATCGGAAAGAAGCAGGCGATCGCGTTCATGCTCGCCGACATGCACATCGAATGCGACACGATGCGGCTGATGCTCTGGAAGGTCGCCAGCCAGATCGAACAGGGGCTCGACGCCACGAAGGCGACGGTGCTGGCGCAGGATTACATCCGCCGCCGCAGCATGAAGATCGCCGACGATGGCGTGCAAGTGTTCGGCGGCCACGGCTTCATCCGCGATCTGCCGCTCGAAATGTGGCTCAGGAACGCGCGCGCGCTGACGGTGCTCGAAGGTCCGGCTGCGGTTTAGGAGAAACGAACATGGTCGATTTCCGCGTCTCCGAAGCCGATGAGGCGATCCTTCAACAAGTCGTCGCCATGGGCAAAGCGACGGAGAAGCACGCGCGCTATTACGAAGATCACGAGCACGAGCGGCCGCCGGAGAAGTTTCCGGAGTCGGAGAAGTTTCCGCCGCTGATGCAGCTCTTCATGAAGCGCAAGGCGGACGATACGCCGATGATGACGCTGCAAATGCTCATCGCGATGGCGTCTGGCTCGACCAACGGCGTCTTTGGCGGCTTGGGCCTCGGCGGCTTGTCCTTTGGCGGCGGGCGCGGGTTTGGACTTGGCAACGCAGCGCTTGGCGCATCGGGCACGAAGGAGCAGCAATCGCGCTGGGGCGATAAGCTGCTCGCCATGTCGATCACCGAGCCGAACGTCGGCTCCGACACCAAGGCGATCCAAACCACAGCGCGGCTCGATGGCGACGAGTGGGTGCTGAACGGCGACAAGATCTTCGTGACCACCGGCATTCAGTGCGACGCAGTTGTAGTTTGGGCGACGATCGACAAGAGCGCCGGGCGCGCGGGCATCAAAAGCTTCATCGTCGAAAAAGGCACGCCGGGTTTTGAGGTGGTGCGGCAGGAGAAGAAGCTCGGCATCCGCGCCTCCGACACGGCGGCGTTCGCGTTCCGCGATTGCCGCATCCCGCGCGATCATTTGCTCGGCGGCGATGAGAGCGTGAAGCCGGACAAGGGCTCGGGCGGCTACAAGGGCGTGATGCGCACCTTTAACATGACGCGCCCAGCGGTTGCGGCGGGCGGCGTCGCCAAAGCGATCGGCGCGTTCAACTTCGCGCGCGATGCGCTCAAGGAAGAAGGCATCGAAGTCGATTGGGACAAGAGCTTCCATGAGCGCAGCGCGACCGAGCAGAAACTGATCGAGATGGAAGCGGACGCCGAAGCCGCCGCCCTCTCCGTGCTCTACGCCGCATGGCTCGGGGACACCGGCCAATCCAACAACCTCGAAAGCTCCGTGTGCAAAGCCAAGGGCGGCGAAGTGTGCCGCACGGTGCCGCAACGCGCGATGGAGCTGCTCGGCGGCATGTCGATCAGCCACGATCACCTCGTGGAGAA
>CAZXNY010000209.1:0-1633 GCA_964642205.1 uncultured Caulobacteraceae bacterium | reverse complement strand
CCCGCCGCATCGAAAACGTGCGCCAACACATGGCGCTTGAGATCACGCATGAGTGGGATGCGGTGATCGCGACGTTTGAGCATCCGCGCTACGAGCTGCACGGCTCGGGCGTGGTGTTCGACGGCGAAGAGGCGGTGCGGAAATATTTCGCGGCCTCGCGCGTGCCGTTTCCCGATCAGGCCAACGAAGTGATCGCGATCGCGCATGACGGCGACAGTGTGCTCGTCGAGTTCTGGCTGACGGGCACGCATCTTGGGCCGCTGCGCATCGGCAAAGAGACGATCGAACCGACCGGCCGCAGCTTTCGCGTGCGCATGGCGGCGAGCTTCGAGTTCGCGCCGGGCAGCGACAAGATCGTGTGCGAGCGGCCGTATTTCGATACGGGCGCCGTCGCGCGTGCGCTGGGTCTTGCGTGAGCATCGATTGGCTTGCGCCGTGGCATCCCGCTGACGGCGACGGCGCCGCGCTCGAAGAACAGCTCGCGCGCGAATGCGGGCCTAAGCACCCGCTCTTCGGTGCAAAGACCAAGCTCATCGCGAGGCGCGCCGACACGGACGATGCGCTGTTTGCGCTGCCGGACGGGCGCGTCGCCGAGGTGCATCTCACGTGGCGCCAAAGCGGGCCCGAGCCCGATCCGCGCTGGCCGGCAGCCGGCATCCACGACTCACTGGAAGACTGGGCGCGCAACAGCATGATCCCGCTCGCGGCGGAGCTTCGCGACCTGAATTGAGCCTCTAACGGAGGTAATCCCACGAAAGCAGTAGAGTTAACCCGGCGTTAGCTGAACACACGTTATAGTTGTGCCATTCTGCACCCCGGAGTTGTGCAATGTTTGGCAAGTCCCGCGAACAAACCGAGCGCGATCAGCGCTTTGAAGACCTAGACGCCAAGTTCGCGGCCATTGGCCGATCGCAAGCCGTCATCGAATTCCAGCCGGACGGCACGATCCTCTGGGCAAACGACAATTTCCTGGGCGCCCTCGGCTACGGGCTAAACGAGATCGTCGGCAAGCATCACCGTATGTTCGTCGATAAGGCCGAACGCGAGAGCGCTGCTTACGAAGATTTCTGGCGCCAGCTCCGCACCGGGCAGTTTTCCGCGCAAATCTTCCGCCGCATCAACAAGGCCGGCGGCGAGATTTACATCCAGGCCTCGTACAACCCGGTGCTCGATGGCGCGGGTAAAACGGTCAAAGTCATCAAGCTCGCGGTGGACGTAACGCGCCAAGAGCAAGAACGCATTCGCATGGAGGCTGAGCGCGTCGCGCGCGAAGCCGAACAGAGCAAGGTGGTCGCAGCGCTCGCTTCGTCGCTCAAGGCGCTGTCGAACGGCGATCTAACGACGCGCATCACCGAACGCTTCCCGGAAAGCTACGAGGTGCTGCGCGCGGACTTCAACGGCGCGCTCGACGCCATGGAAAACGCGATCCAATCGGTCACGGAAGCCGTGCACGGCATGAAGAGCGGCTCTGTCGAGATCGCGAGCGCGTCGAACGATCTTTCGCGCCGCACCGAACAGCAAGCCGCGAGCCTTGAAGAAACCGCCGCAGCGCTCGACGAGATCACTTCGCAAGTCACGCGCGGCGCGGCTGGCGCCAAGCAAGCAGCCGCCACCGCAGCCGAGACCCGCGAAG
>CAZXNY010000208.1:0-5247 GCA_964642205.1 uncultured Caulobacteraceae bacterium | reverse complement strand
GGGCACGAGCACCCGACGCAGGCGCTGCTCGATGCGCTGACGCTCCGGCGTGAGCTTGGCGCGATCGCGGGGATCACCGTCGCGATCTGCGGGGACGTGCTGCACTCACGCGTCGCACGCTCGAACGTGGCGCTGCTCAACATGCTCGGCGCGCGCGTCCATCTCATCGGCCCGCCCACGCTGATGCCGGTCGACGCCGAGAGCTGGGGCGCTGCGGTGTTCACCGACATGCGCAAGGGCCTCAAGGGCTGCGACGTGGTGATGATGCTGCGGCTGCAGAACGAGCGGATGCAGGGCGGCTATATCCCGAGTCCGCGGGAGTTCTTCTGGTTCTACGGGCTCGATGAGGAAAAGCTCGCCTGCGCCAAGCCGGGCGCGCTGGTGATGCACCCGGGGCCGATGAACCGCGGCGTCGAGATCGACAGCGCGATCGCGGACAAGGTGGGCGTTTCGCTGATCGAGAAGCAGGTGCGCATGGGTGTGGCGATGCGCATGGCCGTTCTCGAAGCGCTGGCCGAGAACACGTCGAATGAAGGTCCCGAAGCGTGACCACGACGATTATCCGCAACGCGCGCCTGGTGGACCCCGCCTCCGGCTACGACGGGCCGGGCGAGATTCTGTTCGACGAGACGGTGATGGCCGTCGGCAAAAGCGTCGAGGCGCCGGCGCGCGCCGTCGAGATCGATGCGGGCGGCCACTGCGTGATGCCGGGGCTGATCGACATGCGCGTCGTGCTTGGCGAGCCCGGTGCGGAGCATCGCGAGACGTTCCGGAGCGCCGGGCGCGCGGCGGCCAAGGGCGGCGTGACGACGATGGTCGTCCAGCCCAACACGACCCCTGTGATCGATGACCAGAGCTTGGTGGATTACGTGCTGCGGCGCGGCGGCGCGCGGGCCGATGTGCGCGTGCTGCCAGCTGCGGCGCTGACGCATGGCCTTGAAGGCAAGGCCATGACGGAGATGGGTCTCCTCAGCCAAGCCGGCGCCGTGATGTTCGCGAACGGCGACGCGCCGGTCCTCGATAGCCGCGTGCTGCGCCGGGCGCTCTCTTACTCGACCGCTTTCGGCGCGCTCGTCGCGCACCGGCCGGAGGACCCCTACCTCGGCCAAGGCTGCATGAACGAGGGCGCGCTCTCGGCGCGGCTTGGCCTGCCCGGGATTCCTGCGGCGGCTGAAACGATCATGGCCGAGCGCGATCTCGCGCTCGCGGAGATCACGGGCGGGCGGTTGTTGCTCGACATGGTCTCGGCCGCGGCCACACTCGAAGCGCTGAAGCGCGCCAAGCATAAACGCGTGAAGGCGCATGCGAGCGTGAGCGTGCATCACCTCGCACTCAACGAGCAGGACGTCGATGAGTACCGGACGTTCGCGAAGCTCTCGCCGCCGCTACGGCGTGAGGATGATCGCGTCGCGCTTGGCCTTGCGGTCGCCGACGGGCTGATCGACGTGATCGTGTCCGGGCACGATCCCCGGCCGGCGGAAGAAAAGCGTTTGCCGTTCGATGAAGCGGCTTCCGGCGCCTCGGCGCTCGAAACGCTGCTGCCGGGCGCGCTGACGCTCCATCACAACGGTGTCGTGAAGCTGATCGACCTCGTGCGCGCCATGACGCTCAATCCGGCGACGCTGCTTGGACTGCCGCAGGGGCGGCTCACGAAGGGCGCGCCGGCGGATCTGATTTTGGTCGATCTCGGGAAGCCCTACCGGCTCGATAGCGAACTCTTCTTGTCGAAGTGCAAAAACTCGCCGTTCGACGAAAAGCTCATGCAGGGAGCAGTGCTGCGGACATTTGTCGGCGGCAAAGAAGTGTTCGCCGGATAGTGCATGGGGCCGCGCAAGTACTTCCTCGATTGGCTGCGCGTCATCGCTTTCGGGCTTCTGATCCTCTTCCACGTCGGCGCGCTCTACGCAACGTTCGACTACAATCTGAAGAGCCCGCGCATCTCCGGCGCTGTCGATTGGGCGCTGCTCACGTTCTCGCCGTGGCGCATGGCGCTGCTGTTTTTGATCTCCGGCGTCGCGAGCCGGTTCCTGATCGAAAAGCTCGGCGCTAGCGGCTTTGCGCGCGACAGGGTTAGGCGGCTTGTGCCCGTGATCCTGGTTGGCATGTTCGTTGTGATCCCGCCGCAGACCAATGTGGAGCTGATCTCCAAGGGCGTGACGCAGCTGGGGTATCTTGAGTTCTGGTTTGGCGAGTATATCCGCGCGGATCAGACGCTTGTCGCGCCGCTCGGCAAGACGATGCCGACGTGGGACCATCTTTGGTTCGTGGTGTACCTGCTGGTGTACACGCTCGGCCTGGCGCTTGTGATGAAGGTGCGCGGTGGCGGCGCGACTGCGCCTCCTAAGCCTGTTTCGAACATCGCGCTGATGATCGCGCCGCCGCTGGCGCTGATTGTGGCCAATCTTGCGATCGAGCATGTCGCGCCAATCACGCATGCACTGGTCGATGACTGGGGCGGACACCTCAAATGGCTCGCGATGTTCGTCACCGGCATCGTGTGCGCGCGGCAGAATGGGTTCTGGGAGTTTGTGCGCAAGCATCGCGGCGCGCTGCTTGCGATCGCGCTGATTGGGCTCGCGGCGCAGACGGCGTGCCGCGCCTACTGGCTCACCGGCCGCATGGATACGCTCTGGGACGGCGTGCTCTGGAGCATCGCGACGAGCCTCTATTCGTGGTTCGCGATATGCGCGCTGGCGGGGTTTGCGTACGAGCACCTCAACCGGCCCTCAGCACAGCTCGTGCACCTCAACGAGGCGATCCTCCCCGTCTATGTGCTGCACCAGCCGATCTTGCTGATCGCCGCGTTTTTCCTGTTCCCGCTCGATCTGCCGCTGCCGCTCGAAGCAGCCGCGATCCTTGCGGTCACGGCGCTTGGATCGTTCGCGCTCTACGAAGCGCTGATCCGCCCGTTCGGGCCGATGCGGTTCCTGTTCGGTCTCAAGCCGCAGGCCGCTTCCCCGGCGTGACGCTTTGCTGGTGCGCTTAGGCGTGTAGCATTCCCGGCAAAAGGGAGATGCACATGGACATGCGCGGCGCACTCGATTTCACCGGCAAGCGCGTTCTGGTGACCGGCGGCTCGGACGGGATCGGTTACGGCGTCGCCTGCGCGTTCCGCGATAGCGGCGCGGAGACCATCACAACCGGCACGCGCACGCAGGACGCCTACCCGCGCGACTTTTCCGGCATGACGTTCAAGCAACTCGACGTCGGCGATCCGGCATCCGTCGATGCGCTCGCGGCCGAGGTCGGCGAACTAGACGCGCTCGTGAACTGCGTCGGGACCGTGCTCTATTCGAGCAAGGAGTTCGAACGCGAAGGCTTTGCACGGGTCGTGGACGTCAACCTCACCGGCGTCATGCACGTGTGCCAGGCGTTCCGCGACAAGCTCTCGGCGCGCAAAGGCGCGATCGTCAATCTCGACTCCGTCGTCAGCGTGCGGGGCGCGCGCAACAACCCCGCCTACACTGCGAGCAAAGCGGGCCTGAAGCACCTCAACACAGTGCTCGCAGTGAAATGGGGCAAGCTCGGCATTCGCGTGAATGGCATCGGCCCGGGCATGGTGCCGACGAAGCTCACCATGAACCAAGTGCGCGAAGGCTCAGAAGCGGCGTTCGCGCAGCGCGTACCGGGCGGGCGCTACGGCACACCGGAAGACATTGCCGGGCCGGTGCTGTTCTTGTGCTCACCGCTCGCCGCGTACGTGACGGGGCAGTCGTTCCTCGTCGATGGCGGCGTGTCGCTGATCTAGCTGCCGCGGCACGCGACAGGCGCGGCGCGGCCGACTTCCCATTGCGTCTGCGCGCCAGCGCCGCGCAGCGCGTAGCGGCCGTTCGAGTAGTAGCCGTTGCCCGCGAGCGGCAGCGACATCGACACGCCGCCGACGACGGCAACCAGCGCTTGGCCATCGCGGTACGTCACTTGGAGCTGCGTGCCGTCAGTGCAGGAATAGAGAATCGGGCCGCTCGTCGGCAGCGGCGGCGCAGGACCGGGTTCGGGACCGAACGGGCCGCCTCCGCCGCTCTCGCATGAAGCTAGCATCAGGGCGCCCGCCAAAATCCAACTGCGCATGCGCGCCTCCGAGTCCGTTGCACGATCTTGCTACGCCGCACCGCGGCGACGCGCTAGCGGCGCGCCTTCTTCGCGGCGTTGCGCTTGCGCGTTGCAGCAGCCTTCTTCGCAGATGCGGAACGCGCCTTGGCCGGGCGCTCGGCGGCGGCGCGGCCGCCAAGCTTACCGCCTTTCTTTGCCGAGACGTTCGTGTCGGGGACGCCGCGCCCCGAGCCGCTTTTGTTGCCGCCGCCGCTCTCTTTGTTGACCGTGGCCCAGGCGCGCGCCGCTGCTTCTTTCTTCGGCACGCCCGCGTCCTCGTAACCTTCCTCGATGTGGCGCGCCTTCCGCTTCTGTTTGTCCGTGTAGGCCGACTTGTCGCCGCGCGGCATGGCGCACTCCCTTGACGTTACGCACTGTCACAATTGCGTGCGGCGGGCGCAGTTCCTGCGAACGCTGCGGCAGACGCCAAACCGGACTTTCAAATTCGCTTGCGCCCCTTGGCGCTCGTCCCGCACACTCGCGGTAAGAGCCCAAAGGGGCCGCTAGGGAGAGCGAAGATGGAATTGGCGCCGAAGAAGGCGGGCCTTGCGCCCGATCGCCTGGACCGCATCGCGGCTCATATCGAGCGCCACTACATCGGACCCGAGAAAATTGCCGGCTGCCAGGTCGCGGTCGCGCGCCACGGGCACCTCGCCTACCTCAAGTCGTTCGGCAAGATGGATCGTGAGCGTGACAAGGCGATGCGCGACGATGCGATCTTCCGCATCTACTCGATGACGAAGCCCATCACCTCGGTCGCGCTGATGACGCTCTATGAGGAAGGCGCATTTCAACTCAACGATCCGGTCTCGCGCTTTTTCCCGGAGTGGAAGAGCCAGCAGGTCTACGAGAGCGGCGGCCTCGATGACATGAAGACGCGCGCGCCCAAGCGCCCCGTCTCGATGCGCGACATGCTCTGTCACACGGGCGGCCTCACCTACGGCAACGCACTCGCCGCACTTGGCGCGCCGGATTCCAAACACCCGGTCGACGCAGCCTATGCACGTGAGAAGGTGCGGCGCGGGCGCGACGAGACGCTTGAGCAGTTCATGTCCAAGCTTGGCCGCGTGCCGCTGTTCTACGAGCCGGGCGAGCGGTGGATGTATTCACTCTCGACCGATGTGTGCGGCGCGCTTGTCGAGCGCATCTCGGGCAAGC